>JABDKS010000547.1 GCA_013002105.1 Pirellulaceae bacterium
CGACCGACCAGCGGAGATGCGTTCGTACGATCCAAATCGACTTCGGTGGGTGATTTCTCGATCGGGCTGCGTCACGCGGAGCGTGACGGCGACTATCAAAGTAGCCATCACGCTCCGCCGTGAAGGAGCCCGACTTTGTGTGTCGCGGCACGTTTGATCGGATCGAAGTGAAGACCGACCAGCAGAGTTGGATTCGTACGATCCGAATCGACCGACGTGGTTCAATAACCAATCGGGCTGCGTCACGCGGAGCGTGACGGCGACTATCAAAGTAGCCATCACGCTCCGCCGTGATGGAGCCCGACTGTGTGTGTCACGGCACGGGTGATTGGATCGAAGTGACGACCGACCAGCGGAGATGCGTTCGTACGATCCGAATCGACCGACGTGGTTCAATTACCGATCGGGCTGCGTCACGCGGAGCGTGACGGCGACTTTAAAACTTCGCTGGCTCGTGCAATTCGGCTAGCTCCTTGGCTGTTAATTTTTGCACGTCGCGATCGTAGGTCATCAATCCATTCACTTCGCCTTCGACATCGGTCGTCTGCGTGTAAACAGCGCCGGCAACTCCTTTGTTACGTAGCTTCATCAATGTTTCGAATGACTTTCGATAGCGGTCTTTGTACTCCTGATGTGACCTGGGCAGATCGCCGTAGCCCCAATTTCGCATATCGGGGTTCCATTGATGTCCCGGTACAACCCATCCGTGCCCACCGAATTCACCGACCACTTTGACGTAATCATTCAGCCGTCGGTCCTCGAGCGGAAATTTTGGCTCGGGATAGTCGTGACGGTCGGCGACATCGCCGACGGGAAAGAAATTTCCTCCGCTGGCAATGTTGATCAAACGCGTGACATCCAAGTTTTCCATTTTTTGCCCGATGCGAATTGTCTCGTGCTGTCCCCACCGTTCGTTAAACGGAACCCACATCACAATCGACGGATGGTTGCGCAAGTGATTGACCATCGCTGACAGTTCCGCAACAAACTGTTCGTGTTGCACCGCCGGCCATGTTTCTTCGTCCGGATAAGGTGCCAGTTTGCTCCAGAATGGTCGGCCACCGGTGCTGGGCATGTCTTGCCAAACCAGCATGCCGATTCGGTCACAATAGGAATAGAATCGACGCGGTTCGACCTTGATGTGTTTGCGAATCATGTTGAACCCGGCCGCTTTGAGATAGTCGACATCGAATCGCATCGCTTCGTCACTCGGTGGCGTCAACAAGCCATCGGGCCACCACCCTTGGTCCAGCGGTCCGTAATGAAAGATCACTTTGCCATTGAGCCGCATTCGGACGTGGCCGGCCGGACCCCGCCACGTATCGATTTCACGCATCGCGGCGTACGACTGGACCTTATCGAGCAACTGATCGTCATCGTCAAACAGCTCCATCGTGATATCGTACAAGTGGGGTGAATCGGGCGACCAAAGTTTTGCATTGGCGATTGTGACACTCAGCGCCGCATCAGCGATCCCCACCACGTCATCGCCATCGCGAACGGTGATCCGCAGTTTTTCGCCCTCGATCTTTTGACCACCCAGCGTCGGCAACACGCGTAGAGTTCCTTCCTTGATTCGTGGCTTCATTTTGACCATCGCGATATGACGCGACGGCACATCCTCGATCCAGACCGATTGCCAGATGCCGGATACACGCGTGTAGTAGATGCCTTTGGGACTCAGTTTTTGTTTTCCCAGCGTTTGCGTTGTTGCCGTCTTGTCGATGACTTTCACCAGCAGCGTGTTGGTGTCGCCCGCCAATCGATCAGTGATGTCAAACGAGAACGGATCGCTGCTGCCAACATGTCGACCAACTTCGGCGCCGTTGATGTAGACGATCGTTTCGTAATCGACCGCCTCGAAATGCAACTTTGTACGGTGGCCGGCCGGTGTTTGGTGTTTCAGCTCACGCTGGTACCACAGTACTTCGTCCGGCTCGAGCAAATGCTGCACACCACTGAGGGCGGATTCGATCGGAAAGGGAACCAAAATTTCGTCCTTGAATGCTTTTGGACTTGGTCCGTGCGTAATCGCGTACTTCCACAATCCGTTCAGCGATCGCCACTTGTCGGCTCGAACAAACTGCGGTCGTGGATACTCGGTCCAAACGTTGTCGGCGGTCAGGTCGCGACCCCACCGGGTCATCATCGTGTCGCTGGGGAGTTTCCATTTGGTACCGGTAACGGCGGCGTTTCCCGAGGGGCTCGCATTCGTATTCGGCGATTGTGCTGGGGCGGTACTAGGGGCGGCAACAACCCAGAGACATGCACCCAGTGTGAGGGTCATCAGTAATTGGGCAGGGTTCATGATCGATGCTCATGGGTGTTGGATCGTGGCAGCGAAATCGATTGGATCCAGAAATCCGACCGTCAAAGTAGATGCACATGGCGATTCAACCCAGCATAACCGGTCTACCTGGGCGCTGACGGCTCCACTTCGCGAGAACCGTTTCCCAATTTGGGCCTTGCCGGTCATACTTGGTCCCTATGACTGTGATTGAGCCAACCGCGACTGAACCGATGACGCATCAACGAACCGTCGAACTGCTCTCACCGGCGGGTGACTGGGAGTGTGCGCGGGCGGCGATCGAAAACGGCGCCAACGCAATCTACTTTGGACTCGACTGTGGCTTCAACGCCCGTTACCGCGCCCAAAATTTTGGGCTTGATGATCTGCCCGATCTGATGCGATTGCTGCGACAACGAGGCGTTCGCGGATACGCCACGATGAACACCCTGGCCTTTGCGTCCGAGTTGCCCAAGTTAGTCGACGTGATCGAACAACTTGCGACGTCCGGAGTCGATGCGGTACTGGTGCAAGATTTCGGGGTGGCGAGAATCGTTCGCGAGATTTGCCCCGAAATGGAAATCCACGCTTCGACGCAAATGAGTTTGACCAGCGCCGAAACGATCGAAGTGGCGCGAGACTTAGGACTCTCGCGCGCCGTTGTGGCTCGCGAACTGTCGGTGGCCGAAATTCGCAAGATCACCGCCGCAACCGATCTGCCGATCGAAGTGTTCATCCACGGGGCATTGTGTGTTGCCTATTCGGGTCAATGTCTGACCAGCGAATCATTAGGCGGACGCAGTGCCAATCGTGGTCAGTGTGCGCAGGCGTGCCGGTTGCCCTACGAATTGATCGTCGATGGCAAAGATCGCGATTTGGGTGACGTTCGTTACTTGTTGAGCCCGCAGGATCTGGCCGGTTATGCGGCGATCCCCGATTTGGTCGATGCGGGCGTAGCGTCGCTCAAGATCGAAGGACGACTGAAAACGCCCGAGTACGTCGCCAACATCACCGGGCACTATCGTGCGGCGATCGACGAAGCGATTGAACGGGGAACCGTAACGATCAGCGAATCCGACAAGCGCGAAATGGAACTTTCGTTCTCACGCGGCTTTTCGCCCGGTTGGATCGAAGGAAACGATCACAAACGACTGGTCCCCGGTTTGAACTCGGCCAAACGTGGCATCCTGTTGGGAACGATCATCGAGATTCAGTCGGATCGAATCAAACTTTGGATCGACTCGCCGGTGGCCCTGGGAGACGGTTTAGCGATTCCAGCGGCCGAAGGAGGCGGCGCGCAAGGGGGTCGTATCTATTCACTCGAGGATCAGGTCGGCAACACGGCCAAACGTCTCGACGGACAACAGATCGCGTGGATCGGATTTGGACGTGACGAAATCGATTGGAACAAAGTCGAAGTCGACTCCGCGGTATTCAAGAACGATGATCCACAACTGAACCGACGACTGAGACAGTCGTTCAGCGGCGCCGACCCCGTTCAGCGTCAACGCGTGGACCTACAGGTGACAGCCCAAGTCGGCCAACCGCTGCAGTTGATCGGGAAATTGCAAAACCAGATCACGGCCCAAGTCGTCGGTGATCAACCGCTGCAAAAGGCGATCAAGCATCCAGCCGATTCAGCGGCATTGCAAAGCAAATTGGAACGTTTCGGTGGCACACCGTTTCAAATGGGAAAGTTGGACGCCAAGATTATCGATGGTCCGATGGTGCCGGTGGGGATGCTGAACCAATTGCGCCGCGATCTCGTCGACGCGCTGGCGGAGCAGTTGGAGAATCCGCCGACGCGGGCCGTGGATGTCCAGGCGGGCAGGGCACTACTGGCACCCATCGAATCGGCAGCCAATGAATCAACACCATCGACACAACCTCATTTGGTCGTGCTCTGTCGCACCCTGCAGCAACTTCGCGCCGTGGTCCAGACCGACGTTGCGGCAGTCTACGTCGATTTTCACGACATCCGCCAATACGCCGAAGCGGTCCGTGTCGCGCGTGAGGCCGGCAAACCGATTGCAATCGCGACAGTGCGTATGCAAAAACCGGGCGAGATGGGATTGTTGCGGGCGATCGAAAAACATCAACCCGATTTCATACTGGCGCGAAATCTGGCAGCAATCGAGTTCTTTCGCAAACGAAACGTGGCAACGATTGCTGACTTTTCATTGAATGTTGCCAATCATCGATCCGCGCAATGGGTTCGATCGATCGGTCCAATGCGTGTGACGGCATCGTACGACTTGAACCGCGAACAACTGATGGATTTGGTCGGTTCGGTCGACCCGCAGTGGCTCGAGGTGGTGATTCATCAGCACATGCCGATGTTTCACATGGAGCACTGTGTGTTCTGCGCCGTGATCTCGCCGGGAACGAACAAAACCAATTGTGGTCGTCCGTGTGATCGGCACGAGGTGGACTTGCGCGATCGCGTGGGCGCCGAACATGTTCTGCAAGCAGATGTGGCGTGTCGTAACACGCTGTACAACCAGACGCCACAAAGTGGCGCCGAGACGGTGGACGATTTGAACACCGCCGGCGTCGGCTGGTACCGAATTGAACTTCTCCAACAGAACGCTTCACAAAGCCGTCAAACGATTCAACTGTATCAACAGTTGCTGCGTGGCGAGAAAACGGCCCAGGAGGTTTGGCAACAACTCAACGCGACCAACCGAGTCGGTGTGACCCGAGGAACGCTAGAGTCCAAACGCAATCCGTTGGCGATTCTTTAATCATCGACCCTGCACCGAATACACATCGTGACACAGAGCCACCATCCCAACCACTAACTGATTTGGATGGACATCCCCGATGCATCATCTCGCATGACCAGCGGCGCGACCGGTGCTGTTTTGTTCAGCATCCGGATACCTTCGCTTTGGGAAGGATTTTGCAGCAGATCTTGTAGCTCATGGATCGTTAGCGCTTGGGCAAACAGATAGCCCTGAGCAGAGTCACATCCCCAATTCCGCAGCAACTGCAATTGGCACTCCGACTCAACGCCCTCGCAGACGATGGTAGCGTTCAGGTGGTGGGCCAGTTGCACGATGGCTTGTGCGATGACAGCGTGGCCGTGATCACTTGCGATCGACGCGGTAAAGCTGCGGTCAATTTTGACCGTTTCGATTGGATAGGCCTGAAAACAAGTCAGCGACGATTTGCCTTTACCGAAATCGTCGATATGAATTCCGACGCCCGCGTCGTGCAACCCGAGCATGGTGGCCATCGATCGTTCGTTATGGCGTGGATCGCCTGCTTCGTTCATTTCGATTTTGACCAGACTGCGATCGAAACCGGTTTTGGCGACGATCGTGTCCAGACGATCCAAGAAAAACGGGTCGCTGAGCTGACGTCGAGAGACGTTCACGCCCAGGTAGACGTTGGAATCGATTTGGCTGGGCAACGACCGGAGCATTTGTCCGAACTCGCGCATCGCGGTTTCGAAAACCCATTCGCCCAATTGAGTAATCAGGCCGATCTCTTCGGTGATGGGAATGAACTCCATAGGCGAGACATACTGGCCGTCTTCGTTTTGCCAACGAATGAGCGCTTCGACGCCTTGCACAACGGCACGATCAAGGTCAATGATCGGCTGATAGCGAACTTCAAAGTCTTCGTTTTCCAGGGCGAGCCTGATTTGGTTTTCCATATCGTGACGTGCGACAACGGCTTGATGCATCGTCTTGTCAAAGACCGCAATCTGCCCCTTGCCGGCATTTTTGGCGCGGTACATCGCGGTGTCAGCGTTTCGTAGTGCGTCATGCGCGTCTTTGATCGAGCTATCGATGAATGCCACACCCACACTGGTACCGACATTGACGTATCGATCCCCCAGTTTGAACGGCTCTGCGATCCGTTGCACGATACGTCGCGCAATATCGAACGCATCTTCCTTTTCGGCCATCTTTTCCAGCAGCACGACGAATTCGTCTCCGCCCAGACGAACCGTTTTGTCTCGTGATTTTTTTGCCCCGGCCGAGTCGCGATGTCGGACACATTCCTTCAATCGCTCGGCAACCTGGTTCAACAGATCATCGCCTGCGTCGTGACCTAGAGAATCATTGATGATTTTGAAATTGTCCAAATCCAAAAACAGCAGCGCGTCGTGCTTGTCGCCCCGATTGCCGTCGGCCAGCAAGGTTTCCAGGTGCTCCAGCAGGTAGGGTCGATTGGGCAATAGCGTTAATGCATCGCGATGAGCCATCACCCGTAGCTCTTCTTCGGCTTGACGGCGTCGAGTGACTTCGTCACGCAGTTCTTGCACTTTTTCTTCTTGCAAGTCGGCTAAGCGACACTTTTCGCTCAGCGCCAATGCCAGTTGCCGGGCTTCATCACGCTCGAATGGTTTTTTCAACAGCAACAGTCGATCGTTGTAGCCCAATCTCTTGAGCACATCATCCCATGTGTGGTCACTGTAGGCGGTACAAATGACGACCTGCAGATGCGGATCGATCTCCCACAACTTTTCGGTCGTTTCCAGTCCGTCCATGCCGTTGGGCATGCGCATATCCACGAAGGCAACCGAGAAACGATTGCCCTGATCGACGGCTTCTTGAACTTTAACAACACCCGCTTCACCGCCAACGGCGTGGGTGACCAGGTACTGGGGTCCCGCGCCTTGGCTATTTTGGTTTTTGTTGCTGACGTCGCTGTCATCGCTGAGGAACATCTGTTCGAAATCCATCAACGCTTCGTCGGCAACATTGGAGTTGGCGAAAACTCGTTCGAATGTATCGTGGATGTGCTCTTGGTCGTCAATGATCAGAACACGTCGAGCTTGGGCGTTGGTTTCGTTCATGATATCGTCTCAGCTAAGCTGGTAGGTTCGGTGTTTCCCGCTGGGATCACCACAGGCGTCGGCGCAGTTTCGTCTGCCGATGCCAATGGCAACTCGATCACAAACGTGGCACCCTGTCCGGGGCCATCGCTGTGAGCGGTGATGGATCCGCCTAAACGTTTCAGCGCGATTGCACAAAAATGCAAGCCGAGACCTCGGCCGGTATCGCGTGTTGTAAAATGTGCATCGAAGACTTTGGCCAGCGTTTCGCTGCTCATCCCGCAACCGTTGTCACGAAAATGCATTTGCACACATTTCGCGGTTTCTTTGACAGAAATCTCCAACGATGGATTTGCGCATTCGCTTTTTCGCATCGCATGCCGGGCATTACCAATGATGTTGATCACGATTTGCAGAATCAGCGAACGGTCGGTGTTGACAACCGTCTGACTCGCTTTGGGCAAGGTGATCCGGATTTGGTCTTGTTCCAATCGAGCCAAACAGCAACCGACGGCTTCGTTAATGATTCCCACGACGGAGAACCGTTGTTTGTCGACTTTCTTGCTTGTATGTTGCCTTTGATCGCGGATCACGCTGTGAATGTGTCGGACATTATCGTTCAGAGTCGACAGCAAGTCTGACAATTCCGACCGATCTTTCTCGAGTGCCTCCGCCAGCTTCTTCAGATACTCCGGCGTTGCCTTTTGCAGTGCTTCGTCAGTCTCGCTATCGCTCAACCGGACAGCCAATTTTTCGAGCGGTTGAATCCGCAGTCCGTCGATTCGATCGGTCGCGGTTTCGATCAAACTGTTGACATTTGTCAGCACGTTGCCGACGTTGTGAATCACGGTATCGGCAACTTGGCTCATTCCCGCTGCGTGGGACGCGTCGGCCAACCGCTGTTGCGTGTCCGACAAGCGACCTTTCATACGGTCAAACGCGGTCGCCAGGGCGCCGATTTCGTCGTTGCTGGTCACCGTCAGCGGTCCAGCCTCCAAGCCTTGTTCTGCGATTCGCTCGGTGTGTTCGCGAATTCGCGTCAATGGACCGACAACAATCCGTTGTAGTTGCAGCAGCATTAATAGCAATGTTGCAGCCGCACCACAAACAAACACGTGACGGGCCACCGCAGTCGTTTGACGCGACCGCTGTGTGACATCGCGGGGGACCTGAACAAACAGGTTGGCCATGATCTCGTCGTAAGAACCAACCAACGGCGTTTCGACGACCAAGGTCGATTGATCAGCTTCCCAGATGCGAAGCTTTTGATCGGTTTTGTTGTATCGATAGACTTGAATCGAAAACGTTACTTGTGTCTGGCGACGCAGACTGTTGACGACTTCTTCGTCGATCGGTTTGCCTACTGCCAAATAGTATTGAACCGAATCGACCAATTCGGTGCCACTTGCATCGATCGTGGCGGATGTTGTCAGATCCTTGATCGGAGCCACAGCATAAGCGTGAATGGTTTGTTTGAGCGCACACGTCAGACCGTCAAACGGCTGCATTTCCGTTTCGGTGACCTCATTGAGAATCGACGGAAACAGCTCGACCTCCGGGTCAATCGAGTCGGTCACCTTGCGCATTGAATCGCTTAGATGCAGCCAATACCAAGTGCGATTGGAACCAACGACGGCCGCCCATTGGACACCCTCGAAACGCCAATTGGTCCCGGAGCGTGAGTTTGGTCCGTCGGTGGCGTTAGAACTGACTCGGGGAATTAATTCACTGGGATCGAATCGATCCGCACTTTGTTCGGCGATGGCGCGAAGGTGATCCGATTCGACTTCGATGGCCGACAACACGCGATTGGTATCGCGAACGGCGCTGGTCTGTTCCAAATCCTCAAAAACCGGCTCGATCACATTGCGTCGTACCGTTTCTTCGATCACCAAAAAGACGGCGCACATCGCCGCGAGCGACAGCACCAACTTACTTCGCAGCGACCCCTGGTGACCGCGCGCATCGAGGTCCCATGAGTTGGAACTCTTGGTGGCGCCGGCCAATTGAGAGGGGTTTTTTGCGGTCATTGGTCATTTGGGTGGAAAACAACGGTGTTTATCAACCGTAGGTTTCCCCCAAGTCATGACGTAGCGGGATGCAAAATAACTGCCTATCCGTGGAAGGCTGATCTCCCTTCGCAACGACTGTTCGGATTGTGACGTTTAGACTGCCGCTACGATCGTCCAGCGATCCAGTCCAGCGATCACACTGGCCCACATACAACGACTGTACGGACCGACGCGAGAGGCATCAATCGTTGCTCGTCGAGGCCTGTTGCAATTGGATCGTGGAAGTAACGACACTCGCCAAAGGCCCGATGGCTAGTACCAATCGACGGGGCCTGACCAAAAATGGTGGTTGGCCGTAGTGGATCGTGTTGAAGATCCCCGAGTCGGCGGATCTTTAACAAGATCCACTACCCTAAAATCAAGCTGTACCCATCCACTGAAGCATTGAGATCATCGATGTGAGTGTCTCGTTGGACCGATCCTGGTCGACGAGAACTTAAGAAAACTCTAGTGGTCCGGCGCAGCCTGAAAGAATCGTCGCGCCACGGGATGGAACGCCAATCCTTGCCACTCAGCTGCTCGATGCCGCGGAATCAGACTGGGAAAGATCGTGGGCGGCGCATAGAGTGCCTCCAAGGCGGCTTCGATCATTTCCCCCGGCGCATCATTTCGAGCGGCCAAGAATGCCGTCGTACCGATCGTTGCAATCCCTGTCGCGGGAAGCTGCGCATCGACATATTGATCTGCAGCGATATTCATCGGTCGTAGTGTGGGATGTTGCAGTGCGATTTGAATCGCTGACGGAATGGGTACTAAACGCCATTTTCCGCTGGACAATAATCGAGAGACCAAGCGACTACCGCGCCCGATACAGATGACGGCCGATTCGGGCGGATCGTCCGACTCCAAGGCCGACCAGGTTGCGACTTCACGTGGCACGATCGGTGGTTGCAATGTTAATGAATCGAAAACTAATTCTGCCGTGCGCCGAGAACCGCTGCCGGGAGGTCCGATGGCGACCTGCCGACCGCCGAGATGTTCAACGCTTTGAATTGTCGAATCGTGGCGGACCAGAACGTGCACGGCTTCATAGAAAAGCGGGGCAACGACACAAAGGTCATCGCCACTGATAGCGGATGCTTGCAGCGGAGCCATCTGTACGTGACCGGCCACCAATTGAGTGCGGTTGTCAAACGATCCGCCCGTCGGTTGAACGTCGACTTTCACCGGGTACTTCGCAGCGATTCGTTGTGCAATTTTTGACGAAACGTCGTTGTAAACGCCTCCCTCCAAACCACCGGCGATTTGAATCGTCGCGGGCATGGCGTTGTCATAGCGATGCGCCAAGTGCCACAAGCCGGCAAGGACCAGCGGGGTCATCAAGACCAACAACAGCATTCCGGCTTGAAAACGTCTGTGACTGATCGAGCTATGGACGGTGCTGCGACCGGTCAGCGCCCCCACGACCGGCACGCCTTCGAGCCAATGCCAGGTTTTCATTACTTTCGATCGCGGCCGTGCGTCAATTG
>JABDKS010000566.1 GCA_013002105.1 Pirellulaceae bacterium
ATACAAACCCAGTGCCAATTAGAACTTACACCGATTAAGTGCCATTCGGTCCTGGCCTACGAATGATCACAATAGATGCTTTCGTTCGACAGCCGATCAATTGATAAATGTTGCGAATGGACTTGCAGCCACGGCGACTCTGGCGACGACCAAAATGTCTTGTTCGACTACAGACCGTGTGTCACTTGGATTCGTGCTCGTATCCAATTGGACACGCTTAGATAGAGGTAAGACCCCAGCGCACCGCTTCGCATTCGCAAATGCGCCAAGCCTGTCTGCCCGCTGAGCAGTTTTTCGCTGGTCTGGTGGTCTAAATCGATATGCATCGCGAATCGTGGCTTCAACAGCACCAGTTGGGAAGTGTCCTCCGGATCGGCATCTTCGTACTGAGCTCGATTGACAACCGTCAACGGACCGCCGTACATCCCCGCAAACGCGAAATGCGGCAGGTCGTTTCTCACGCGTGGCGTGACTTCGCGTACCTTGCCCGTCAGATTTCCGCTATAGCCCCAGACTCGTAACTCAACGGTCTCGCCGGCGGCAGTGTCCAGATGTCGTGCGTCATCCTGCGACACCAACGCAATCGCTTTTTTGTTGGACGGGTCGCCGATCGACAGCAATTCGCTGCCGGGCATGATATAGGTGCCGATCAACGAATCGTAATCATCAAACAAGACTTGGCCCGCCTGCGTCGCGCGGATGGTCAATTGCTTGACGTTCCGCTCGGTTTCGGCCAACTGCTTCTGCAACGCTTGGATGTTCTCCTGTTCGATTTGCCAGGCACCGATGTTCTGTTGTTTGTGTTGGGCGGCGGCGGCCAATCGAGCTTCCTGCAGCAGGTTCGTGGTCTCCACTCGCTGAACTTCTAACTCGGGATTTCGTAACGTGATCAGTACGTCGCCAGCCTGCACGATCTGATCGGGTTCAACGTGGATGCGATCGACGAATCCCGTCGTCTCGCTGCGGAGGACGGTTAACGGTTCGTACTCGATGACAATGGGTGCCGTGATCACCGTGGGACTCGGGACAAAAGTTCCCAAGATTGCAGCGGCCATGATTGCACTGGCAAAAACGGTGGCAAAGCGGGCTCGATTGGGTTGTTCGAATTCGCTGCCGAAAATCAGATACTTGCAGAACTTGCCGACAGGGACGGCTAACCAAAGTATGGTTGCCAGCATCGCGATCAAGAATCCGACACCGGGCAACAGATTTGCAGCACCCAGCACCAACGAAACACAGATCAGGATTTTCCAAGCCAACGATCCGAATCCGTACGCCTTGACGATGGTGCCTCGGGTCCCCGCCCATGGCAGCGGTGACGCGTTCAGACCCAGCAAGTATTTACGACAGACCCCCATTACATGCTGATTGCCGTACTTGGCCAAGTTCGGCAATTCCAAATAGTCGGCCAGCATGTGATAGCCATCGAACTTCATCAGTGGATTGATATTGAAAATCAGCGTGTTGACGCTCGCCGCGAACATGACATTGGCCGCAATTTGACTGATCAGTCCGGCATCGGCGTGTAACCAGACAACCGCGGCGATCGCTGCCAAAAACAGCTCCGCCAGCATGCCTGCGGCCGAGACAAGAATACGGTGATATTTGTTGCCAAACCGCCAAGCACTGGTAACGTCCACAAACGGCAACGGTATCAGCAACAAGAACAAGACTCCGCAACTACGGATTCGTCCGCCAAATCGGCGGCAAGCCAACGCGTGTGCGAATTCGTGAATCAGTTTTAACACCAACCAGGACGCACCAAGCCAAAACACATTGTCACGACTGAAGACTTCGACGCCGGATTGGCGATCGGGATCGTAGCCGGCGGCCAGTGAGATCAGTGCGAATAGACAAACGGCGACCCAGATGACGGCTGCGTGTGGTGTAAACAACCACGACAGATACTTCACCGTCGATGCGACGAAGCGGTCGGGATTAAAGAGTGGGATTCGGATCGAGATCGGGTTCATACCCTGAACGAGCTTCGCCGTCGATGCCTTCTCGCGGCGCTGGTTCAATCGCTGGGAGGAGGTGGATGCTTTGGTGACAGCGAGGCCCGTATCGACCAGCCATTTGCACAACTGTGCGGCGTCTTGGTCGTTGAAAGCGCGGCTGCCGACGACCGAGCAGGTCGTCGCGAGTGCCGATGCCAGCGTGGTGTTTCCATCCAGCAGCGACAAAAACGTATACTCGCCTTCACCGACTCGATAAAAATCGCCGGTCGCTTCGTCTTCGATCAAATACGTCTTGCCATGTCGACCCCGTTGCGCTGAAAAACGCAGGTTGTCACGAATCGCTAACTTCGATTCGCCCAACTCGAAAGTCGTTGCGTCTTGTGTGGTCTGCGAATCGCTCATCATTCAGCTCCCTACCACCAGGTCAGACGCGAGGCCAGATAATCCCACGGTCGGTGGAGAATATTCCAAACCAAAGGATGTCGGGCTCCATCGATCCGAACCGAACCTGTCATGCCGGGACGGAGCAAATCGTTGTCATTGGGAAGCGTCACGGTTGCGACGAAGACATTTCGGCCTTCTCGCAGTTCGCTGCGGGGATTGACTCGCTCGATTCTACCGACCAAGGATTGTCCGGACATCCCGTCGATCCAAATGCGAGCATCTTGTCCGACCGTGACATGCGTGATTTCCTGTGCCGGGATAGTGACCTCGATTCGCATTTGATCCAACGGAGCGATTTCATAAACGACTTCGCCGGTATCGACCGCCGCCGCTTCGGCTCGTTCGAGTGTTCCACTAAGGATCACACCATCGATCGGACTGCGGATTTCGACCTGCTGTTGCTGGTGTTG
>JABDKS010000568.1 GCA_013002105.1 Pirellulaceae bacterium
ATCACTCGGTGGATGGGCGCAGTATCACATCGCTCTTGCGAAACCCCAACGCAACGCTGGATCGCAATCTCTATTGGCACTATCCCCCCTACCATGCTGGCGGTGACGGTCCTGACAGTGCGGTGCGATCAGGACCGTTTCGATTGATCGAATTTCACGAAGACAATTCCATACGGCTCTATAATCTTGAATCGGACTTGGGCGAACGAAATGACCTTTCGAGCCAACTGCCCGAGAAGGCCGTAGAACTACGACAGGATTTGCATGATTGGCGCCATTCCGTCGCTGCTCAGATGCCGACACCCAATCCACATTACGATCCCGATCGGAGTGGTCTCGTGCGTAAGAAGAAGTAAGTAGTGAGGATCGATCACGCCAGGTGATCGACCTCCGCGCCGATCGAATCTTGGCGCTGACTGTTCCCCCATCGCTGCAAAACTCTCTCCGTCCTGCCTGTGTTATCGCTCATGCGTTTGTTTTTACCTGTCATCGTATTGCTGTGTGTTGTCACCGATTCGACTATTTGCTCAGGCGAAACACTCCGGCAGGCTGTACCGCTGGGCCAGTTGTTACAGGCAGCACCCCTTAGCGATTTGGTCAAGGAAGCCAAGTTGCGGGGTGATGCTCGTCGCGGCGCACTGGTGTTCTACAAGTCGGCTGCCGCTTGTGTGAATTGTCATTCAAGTGGTGAAATCTCTTCTCCGCTCGGTCCCGATTTAGCGGTCGTCGGACGTGATGAAGACGGAAAGCCAGTTAGTGACGAACACTTGATCGATTCGTTGCTGCGGCCGTCAAAGTCCATTCGTAAGGGCTATGAAACAGTCCGCGTTCTCGAAACCGACGGACAGGTGGTCAGCGGATTGTTAGTCGCTGATCGTGATGACGAAATCGTGTTACGAGACGCCTCGGATTTGCAGTCGGAATTGGTGGTGCCGAAAGATGAGATCGAATCGAAGCAGTTGTCCGAAAAATCGATGATGCCCGAGGGTCTTATGGCGTCGTTGTCCAGTCAAAGAGAATTCTTGGATCTTGCCAAATATGTGATCGAAGTCGCACGCGGCGGTGCTGAGCGGGCCGCGGAGTTAAAACCATCGCCCGAGGATTTGGTGGTCGAGGATGATTCGATCAATCTGGACCATGCACGCATTATTCAGAAGTTCGGCTCGCGCGATTTCGAGACCGGTCAGAGGATTTACCACGGTTACTGTTTCAATTGCCACGGAAGTGATGGCAACACTCCGTCGCTGCCAACCGCGAGGGCGTTTGGAACGCAGAAACTGAAATTCGGTGCGGACCCTTATCGAATGTTCATGACACTGACCAAGGGCAACGGGTTGATGGCGCCGATGTCTCATCTGACGCCCAAGGAGCGATACCAGGTCGTTCATTACATTCGCGAACAGTTCATGAAGGATACGAACCCTGACTATGTTGCGGTTGACAAACAGTATTTGCAAGAACTGCCCGAGGGAACCGAAGACGGTACACGGGTTGAACCCGTGGTGCGAGATTTTGGACCGGCACTCGCGTCACAGTTAGAACGTCAATACAGCAGTGTGCTGACGGTCGATGTCGATGGCATCTCGGTTTCTTACAATCTGCACTCGATGGATTTGGCCGGGATTTGGAAACAGGGTTTCTTGGACCTGAGCGAAACACAGCACGCTCGAGACCGTGGCGAAGGAACAGCGAACCCTGCCGGGAAACCGATTGAGGATCTGTCGTTGTGGCTCTGGGGGCACGATGGGACACTTGATTACCCACGCGGCGATCTATTGCCGCGAGGCCCAATGCCGCGGCATTGGATGGATTACCGAGGACACTATTTGCATGGTGACGAAGTCGTTTTGAGCTATGCGATCGATGGTCGTGACATCTTTGAGTTGCCGCGCCGTGGCCCGGTCGATACGTCAATCACACACCTTCTGAAGATTCATCCCGGCGATGAATTGGTATTAGGCGTCGCGCGAGTGCCTGATGCGAAACAACATCAGGTTCAGATGGTTGGACTCGATGGAGAAATTGAACAGGACTCAAATTCCAATGCGATCGAAACGCTGGTGTTGATAAAACCTGCGATCGGCAACGCGATTGTGGCGTCGGTAGCGGGTGATACCCAGCAGATGACCTGGGCCGTGGATGACAAACAACGCATCGTACTGAAAATTCCGCAAGACGTTCAGACCCGGATGGTCCAGGTCACCATTGCGGCGGACTGTGACGGTCCCGACATCAAGGAACTGTCGGATTCGCTGCGGAATGTAGGAGAGAAGGATTCGAAGGCCGTCGACCCGGAAACGTTCACTAGTGGCGGTGAACTGCTTTGGCCCGATGTTTTGACGACGGTCGGCTACCGTGGGCTACAGCAGGGAGCGTATGTGTTGGACACGCTGACATTGCCAGAGTCGACGCCTTGGAATACCTGGTTTCGCACTTCGGCTGTCGACTTTTTTGCCGACGGGCGAATGGCTCTGGCAACCTACGGGGGCGATGTCTGGATCGTATCGGGAATCGACGATCAGTTGTTAAATCTGAAATGGAAACGGTTCGCCGCCGGATTGTACGAACCAATGGGCGTTCGCGTCGTCAACGAAACCGTCTATGTCACGTGCAAAGATCGATTGACGCGACTGCATGATGCAGACGGCAATGGTGAAGCCGACTTTTACGAAAGTTTTAGCGCGGACGAGGACGTGTCCGTCAATTTTCATGCCTTCAATTTTGACCTGCAAACCGACAACGAAGGAAATTTTTATTACGCCAAGAGTGGCCATGGAACCGACTCGAGTATTCCCGGGTGTGTGATTCAGGTCACCGCCGACGGAACACAACGAAGTATCTATTGCACAGGGTTCCGCACGCCCAATGGCATGGGGGTGTTGCCTGACGGTCGTGTGACGGCCAGTGATAATCAGGGCCAATGGACGCCGGCGGGTAAAATCAACCTGCTC
>JABDKS010000577.1 GCA_013002105.1 Pirellulaceae bacterium
TTGACCACGCCCCGATTGGAATGCAGCAACGCGGTTCAAATGACACTGCGTGGCGAATTGGCCAATGCCGCCGTCACGGCGCCGCCCCAAGACGTGATCGCGGAATACACCCAGGGCGGCACCAGCATCCCCGTGGGGTCGCTGCCGTTGGTCGGCGGGGCACGTCAGTTGAGCGACCGCTTGCTGACCGCCGCTGACAATCCCTTTGGTACACCCGATATGGACGGCCACTACAAAATCGATGCACTAGGCCAAGCCATCCGGATTGGGAATTGCCGAATCGAAGGCACTTTGGTGATTATTGATACGCCGTTGATCATCCTGACCAACGGGATCACTTGGAATTGCGCCGGCGATCCCAACGCGATCTTGGTGACCGACGGTACCATTCGATTGGAGGATGTCGAACCGACCCTGAATGAATCAAACATCAGTGTGAACATGAATCCGGTCACGTCACCCTACCGCGGAACGGAATCCAATAATACGACCGGCGATGTCTATCCTACCGAACTTCGCGGCGTCCTTTACACAACGGACGATATCGAGATCGGGCCCCTGACCGATGGTTCGCAGTTGCGAATCGAAGGGGTGATGGTAAGCAACAATTTGACGATCACTGGCAACGTCGCCATACAAAACTTCGACGGGATTCTACAAACGCCGCCGGTTCCCCTGGCCGATTGGATCCCGATGGAATTCGTTCGCGGCACCTTTCGCCGCGTGAACGTTCCGTAATGCTGATGACTGGTTCATCCAACGACACACGGCGACAGTAGCGTCGATCAGTCGACGTTCCTGCCCATCGCTGAATCTCGACAAGTTATCCTCGAACGCATGAATTTTACGCAAGACGCTTGGCAAGATCTCGTCGACGGCCGCCGCGATTACTGTGGTGCGATTTCATCATGTCCGCTTCTCTTTCCAGGTAGTTTTAATCCCGTTCACCACGGCCACCGACAAATGGCAAATTTGGCCGGTGAACTGCTGGGCAGACGCATTCACCTGGAAATCTCGCTGGTCAACGTCGACAAACCGCCCTTGGATTTTGCGGCGATCGGCCAACGCTTGGTACAAGCACAACGACTCGGTCCGGTCGTCTTAACGCGTACACCACGGTTTGTCGACAAAGCCAAGGTGTTTCCCGATGCAACGTTTATCATCGGCGCCGACACCGCAATCCGATTGGACGACCCCTGCTACTACGACGACGACCCCAAGTCGCGCGACCGAGCAATCGAACAAATCGCTGATTCGGGTGGACGCTTTCTGGTGTTTGGCCGCCTGGTCAACCACCAATTTCGTGACGCTGACGCATTGGATTTGTCACCGACCCTACGGACCATCTGCCAGTTCGTGCCAAAGACTCAATTCCGCGTGGACATCAGCAGCAGCCAACTGCGTTGTGAAGACTAATGCCCCACAACCGTCACGCCGAAATCGATCGCGGATAACCACAACTTGGGTCAGCCAATACCATCGGTGCATGGGAACCGGCCCTGCGACTACGACAATCGCGTGAAGACAAATACGTGTGTCGCGATTGGTCGCAACTTCTAATACTCTCGCTTTAGCTCTGCGCGATCGCCGATGCCAGTTGCTCGTAGGTACGTTGGCTGTCGATCTTGACACCGCGGTTGTCCAGCGCGATCTGATACAAGTGCTGACCACACGCCGTCGGATACTCGCCCGTCACGCAGGCTCGGCACAAATGATCGGCCGGCAAGCCGATGGCTCGCGCGATGGCCTCGACCGGCAAATAACGCAACGAATCGGCGCCCAAATCATCGGCCAGTCGTTGCTGAGCGTTGTCGGTCAACTCGCCACTGACCCCAAAGTATTTTGGCGCGATCAGCTGGTCGATCGTGCTCATATCAATCCCATAAAAACAGGGTGATACGATCGGCGGGCACGCTACTCGAACATGGATCTCTTTGGCACCACCCACTTCGCGAATCCGATCCAGTAGCACATTCATCGTCGTGCTGCGGACGATCGAGTCTTCGACCAAAATCACCCGTTTTCCTTGCAGCACTTCTCGCAGCGGCGTGTACTTGGTTGCCGCTTTTGCCTTGCGTGCCCGACCGCCCTCGATGAACGTCCGCCCCGCGTAACGATTGCGAATCAATCCTTCGCGACAAGGAATCGACAACTCGTATGCCATCGCATCGGCAGCCGCTTTGCTGGTATCCGGCACGGGTACGATGATGGTATCGGGATCATCCAACGGAACGCGGCCGAGTTCCCGTTCGGCCTTCGCCAATTCCTCGCCCAAATGGGTTCGCGACAGATAGACACTTTTGTCGTCCAATGTGCTGGCGACGTTGGCAAAGTAAATCCATTCAAAGAAACAGTGGGCCGGTGTTGACGTTTCGGCAAACTGCTCCATCCGGAATCCCTCCTCCGGATCGATCACAATCGCGTGTCCCGGTGGTAACGATTGAATCTGATCGTCGCTGAATCCCAGGTTCAACAATGCCACGCTCTCGCTGGCTGCCGCAAACAGTGGTCCGTCGTGCACAAAACACATTGGCTTGATCCCTTTGGGATCCCGCGCCACGATCATTTCGCCTTCGGCGGTCAACACTGCCAGCGAGTAAGCACCGTCGAAACCGGCGGTCGTTTGTCGCAGCACGTCGATCCAGTCCAGCCGCTCGGGCGCCTGACTGAGAACCCGTGCAAATTCGTGCAGAATGATTTCGGTATCCGTGTCCAGCGACAGATGGTGGTCGCCGTCAGCGAGCAAACGTTCACGCAACAGGCCGTAGTTGGACAGTTGTCCGTTGAAACAAAAACTGAACCACTTGCGTTTGTGGATATGTTTTCGTTCGAACGGCTGCGCGTAATTCCGATCGTCTTGTCCGCAGGTGGCATAGCGAACATGCCCGATCGCGGCCCGGCCAGCCAAATGCCGCATCAATGATTCGACTTTGGCGCGATGATTGAGCCGAAAGACCTCGGTCACCGTGCCGACGTCCTTGCGTGTTTTCAGCAGGGCGGCTCGATCGGGATCGAACGTTGTCATACCGGCGGCCAATTGTCCGCGATTTTGGATATCCAGCAACATTCGCGGCAGCAGACGCGATATTTGTCGTGGACCTTCGCTGGTACACATCGGGCTACGACCGCAGCCAGAGAGGTGATAGATGGCTGCCACACCACACTCGTGATGTATTTCGCTCATATTGAGAGTTTCGTCCGCTAGGGATGAACAGGGACACCCAATTTCCGCGTCAGGTGTCTGTCAGCGTTGAATGTACGACGCCCTTCCAAGGTCGTCGATTCCCCCTGACAATACCCACAACCTTATTGGAATCAAGAAACCCGGCCTGCGCGTCGTGAAAGATTCCAAAAAACAAAATTTCGCCGTTATTTGCCTGCTGATTCCCACACCCGCACGCCATCGTGACCCATCCCTCCGCTAGCGAACTTCGTCAATCGGTGATCCGCAACGCCAAAAGTGTTGTCGTCAAAGTCGGCACGCGTGTGCTGACGACCCCCGATGGCAAATTGGATCGCGACCGCGTCAACACGCTGGCCCGCCAATTGTGTGGGATCGCCGATTCGGATCGTCAAGTCGTGATGGTCAGCAGTGGCGCGGTCGGTGCCGGACTGGGAAAACTAGGACTCTCGGTGCGTCCTACCGGACTCGCCCAGCTACAAGCCGTCGCTGCGGTCGGCCAAACCGATTTGATCCAAGCCTACGAAACCGCCATCGCCGCCTCCGGCCGTCACGCCGCCCAAGTCCTGCTGACGAGATCCGATTTGCGACGTCGCAGCGGCTATCTGCATGTTCGCAACGCCCTGCGACAGATTCATGCCTTTGGTGCGATCGCTGTTGTCAACGAAAACGATTCGGTTGCCGTGGGTGAATTGATGACCACGTTTGGCGATAATGACCGTCTGGCAGCCGAACTCGCCGGTCTGCTCAACGACGCCCTGTTGGTCATTTTGTCGGATGTCGACGGTTTGTTTGACGGTTCGCCCGATGATCTCTCCAGCAAGTGTATCGATGTTGTGGAATCGTTAAGCGAAGACATTTTTTCTTTGGCCCAAGATCACACCGGCAGTCTCTCCAAAGGGGGCATGCTGAGTAAACTGAATGCGGCAAAGATTGCGACTTCCTATGGTCACCCCACGATCATCGCGCCGGGCCGCGACGACAGAGTGTTGGACAAAATCTTCGCGGGCGATTCAATCGGCACGCTTTTCTTAACCACCGAGAAATCGATCCGCGGCCGCCGCCGTTGGATCGGCACCGCCGCCAAAGTCTCCGGCACGCTGCACCTGGACGCCGGTGCAGCCCGCGCATTGCACCAGCAGGGACGCAGCTTGCTGGCCATCGGGATTCGGCAAGTCAGCGGTCAATTCAAACGGGGCAGTGTGGTAGCGATCGTCGACGATCACGAAAAAGAGATCGCGCGAGGCTTGTGTAATTACACGTCCGAGGAAGTCGAAAAGATCAAAGGCAAAGCGAGTGACAAGATCACCGAGATCCTGGGCCACCGCCCCTACGAAAGCGTCGTCCACCGCGACAACATGACAATCACCAAGTAGACGCCAGAGCCGTAACGAGATCGTCGTCGGTCGCTCCGCGGCCGAACGCAAGTTGCGACCACCAAGCCGGGTGGCAAGCAATCACAGGGCTGCAAGCAATCACAGGGCAGTGGATTGGATCGCGTTGTCGATTAAAGTGTCTTGGTAACGGACTAAAGTCCGTTCTACGTTGTTCTACGTCGGTGTTATGCGGGTTTGCGTTAGGGCTTTTTCCACTCGACGGGCTTTTTTCTTTTTGGGTATAGCTCTTTGCACATTTCGCAATGCGTTCCGTTGCAGCCTCGCGCGGTGCAGTACTCGCGACCATAAAAAATGATTTGCAGGTGCAACTTGTTCCACGACGTTTTGGGAAAGAGTTTTTTTAAATCGGCCTCGGTCTGTACCACGCTCTTGCCACTCGATAACCCCCAACGCTGAGCCAGTCGATGAATGTGCGTGTCGACTGGAAAGGCTGGCACGCCGAAGGCCTGCGCCATCACCACGCTGGCCGTCTTGTGACCCACTCCTGGCAGCGATTCCAACTCCTCGAATGTCCTGGGCACTTCGCTGTTGTGTTGGTCGACCAAGATCGCCGATAACTTGGCCAGGTTCTTTGCTTTCTGGGTCGACAATCCCAAAGGACGGATGATTTCCAGAATTTTATCGGCACCCAACTTTTGCATCTTCGTCGGCGTGCCGCCCCTTCGAAACAACTCGGGAGTGACTTCGTTGACTTTCTTGTCGGTACACTGCGCGCTCAAAATGACGGCCACCAAGAGAGTGAAGTGATCGGTGTGGTCGAGCGGAATGGGCGGATCGGGATAAAGTTCCTCCAATCGCTGCTGCACACATACGGCGCGTTCCTGTTTTTTCACTCGTTGATTATCCTGTCAGCGATACGAATGTTCGATGCCGTCTTGCCGACTAGTTTATGTTTCGCGCGCTGTTTTGTCTGCTGCTGACCACACCGACCGCCTGGGCCGTTGATTGGCAGTTTCGTGCCGACGCATCCAACCAGGTGGCCCACACGACCACGGGCGATGTGATCGAGTTTCGTTCGACAGGATCGGACCCGTATGTCGTCGGCACGTTGACCGGGCCCCCGATCGGCGAGGTTCGCGTGCTGCAGTGGGAATATTTCTCGACGACCGGTGTGCGTAACCTGTCAGTGATCTTGGGACCGCCGATCACCGAAGCGCGACGCATTGAGCTGCCGCCACTACTGATTGCCGAAGGTTGGCAAACCTACAGCGTCGACTTGGTGCAAGCATCCGGCAAACCGCTGGAGGCCGATGCCAAATTGCTGCGAATCGATTTGGGAACGCAGTCCGACACCCGTATTCGTATCCGCAACGTTCGCATCCGTGCACGTACGCCACAAGAGATTGCTGCAGCGGCGCGAGCCGATCAGCGGCGGCGCGAGCAGGGCGAGCAGGCCGCGGCAATCGCTTCCTATTTGCAACAGACACCCCATCACAAGATTCAGTCGATCACGGTCGAGCGGCATGACGTGGTGATCCAGGCCAAGATCGACGAAGTGGTGGCACCGCGCGAGGGTGAAGTATCGATGCTGGCCGACATGGAACTTTATGAATACCGCCCCCATGAACGTCCCGATTCAACCGGCTCGCTGTTGAAAGAGGTTCAAACGACGATCATTCCTCCCAACGACATTCAATTCAAAGTTCCTCGACGCTCCGCGACGCGATCGGGCCAGCCCGCCTACGATCGACTGCTCAGCGCGTGGCGACTGCAGTCGCGCGACGGCACAAGCCCGCGGCAATATACCACCACGATCGTTGCCGATGTCGACGACATCGCTACCGAGCGTCAACGGCCGGCAAACCAAAAAGGGCTGAGCGGTTTGAGCCCTCGAGGTCCGATGACCGACTTCGTCGAACTGGGGATCACCGCGGCGACCGTGAATCTAGTTCTCACCTCCTTTGTTTCGACAACGGATCGGCCAAATCGCAAACGAATACCGACCCCTGGTCCGCCGGTGTATTTCAACCCCGACCGCTTTGCCCATTACGATCGGATCATCGATTTCGCTCGGCAACATGGCATTGTGATCAGCGCGATTGTTCTGATACCCAGTCCCAAACAGGCGCGATCTGGTCGTGCGTTAGTTCATCCTGATACTGACGGCGGCACCTACGCGATGCCCGACCTGACGACACCGCGCGGTGTTGCCGTCTACACGTATGTGCTCAACGAGATCGCTAAGCGTTACCGCAATCACCGGCGGGCACCTGGCGGGATCACCAATTGGATTGCGCACAACGAAATTGATTTTCACACGATCTGGACCAACATGGGCCCTCAGCCTCGTGAACTGGTCACGGATTCGTATTACCGCAGCATGCGGCTGATTCACAACATTGCCCGCGACCACAATCCACACGCCCGTGTTTTTGCATCTTTGACGCATCATTGGAATGTGCCAGACGACGGGCAATGGCAACGACTGTCGCCGCGTGAATTTTTGCGTGACTTGCAACGATACAGCCAGCTCGAAGGCGACTTCGCCTGGGGCGTCGCCTACCATCCTTATCCGCAAAGCTTGTTTGCCAAGGTGCCGTGGGAAGACCAAAAAGTCCGCGATGATTTTGACACGCCGCTTGTCACGATGCAGAACCTGCAAGTGCTCGGCCGGTTTTTGCAGCAACCTTCGATGCGAGGCACCGATGGAAACATGCGGCCGGTCCTGCTGAGTGAGCAGGGGTTCCACACCGATTCGTACGACGACGAGGCCCAGGATCGGCAAGCTGGCGCGTTGTGGTGGGCGATGCAACGAGTGCGGCAATCGCCCTGGGTCGAATCGTTTATCTATCACCGTTGGATCGACCATCCCAAAGAAGGCGGATTGATGCTGGGATTGCGAACGCTTCCCAGCGGCGACCATCCGCACGGACAGCGCAAGCGGTCGTTCGACGTTTACCAAGCCATCGGCACTGATCGGGAAAACGACGCAACCAAAGATCTACCACGGCCACCAAAATAGCGTCTGAGATGTCAAAGTAACCATCAAGCTCCGCCGCGATGTAGCCCGACTTTGTGTGTCGCTGCACGTGTGATTGGATCGAAGTAACGACCGACCAGCGGAGATGCGTTCGTACGATCCGAATCGACCGACGTGGCTCCATTACCGATCGGGCTGCGTCACGCGGAGCGTGACGGCGACTATCAAAGTAGCCATCACGCTCCGCCGTGATGGAGCCCGACTTTGTGTGTCACGGCACGTTTGATTAGATCGAAGTGACGACCGACCAGCCGAGATGCGTTCGTACGATCCAAATCGATCGACGTGGTTCCATTACCAATCGGGCTGCGTCACGCGGAGCGTGACGGCGACTATCAAAGTAGCCATCACGCTCCGCCGTGATGGAGCTCGACTGTGTGTGTCGCGGCACGTTTGATTGGATCGAAGTGACGACCGACCAGCCGAGATGCGATCGTACGATCCGTATCGATCGACGTGGGTGATTTCTCGATCGGGCTGCGTCACGCGGAGCGTGAC
>JABDKS010000143.1 GCA_013002105.1 Pirellulaceae bacterium
TCAAACAGCGCAGCGGACGTACGACAAGTCTCGTGCTCGGCGACAATCGACGAATACTGAATGGGCATCTCATACCCGGCGAAAGGAACCATCCTCGCGCCAGCTTCGCGATGCCAAGAATCAAGCGGTGTACTTGCAAGTTGAGTAGACATGTCGAAAGTCTAACCTTCACCACCGACGAGAAAACCCCCTTGATACGCCCATCGCAAGCTGATTTGCCAGGTAGTGGTTTGCGATTTCGGCCGTCGGAGCAGCCTTGAGCGACGTGAGAAACTAACGCTTTCGCTTTTTCTTCTTGTCGCGACGATCCTTCTTGCGTTTGCCCTTATAAGGCGACTTGGAACCGCCAGATTTTTTGCCTGGTCTCTTGCCCGACTTTTCGCCGCGCGTCGCGGAATGATTCTTCACCACGGTCAAGTACAACTGCCTGTCTTGCAAATCGACTTTCGCAACTTTCACTGACAACTGATCGCCCAAGCGAAATCTGTTTCCTTCCTTGAATCCAACCAACATTTGCCCTCGACGCTCGTACCGGTACTTGTCCTTGGGCAGCGTCGTCACGGGAATGAATCCATCCACGGGCAATTTGACGCATCTTGCGTGGATGCCATCGGGGAACACACGGCTGATCACCGCATCCATCTGATCGCCAATGTGCTTCTTCAAAAAATGCAACAACTTCAGCTCGATCAAATCGCGTTCGGCCTGAGCCGCGTTGCGTTCCATATCGCTGCAGTGGTGCCCCAGCTTGATCAAATTGGCCATCGCGTCGTCAGGCGTCTTCTTGCCCTCAATCAGTTTTTGCACCAACCGATGCACCGTCAAATCGGGATACCGGCGGATCGGGCTTGTGAAGTGGCAGTAGTGCTCCATGTCTAACGCATAGTGACCGTCGCGCTGCGGTCCATAGACCGCCTTGTTCATGCTTTTGAGCACCGCAAAGTTGACTGCATCCTCCAAGGGCGTGCCGGCGACCTGATCCAAGATCGCTTGGATCTCGAATCGGCTCTCCACAGTTTTGACATTCAAACCAAGATCTTTGACGAATTGGCCAAGCTGACGTAGTTTGCGACGCTCAGGCGCAGGGTGAATGCGATGCAAGTAATTCAAGCCTAAATCGTCCAACCACGTTGCCACGCTTTGATTACCAGCCAACATGAATTCTTCGATGATCTGGTGGCTTTCGGTATGCTGGACCAGCTTGGCACCTTTGACTTTGCCCGATTTGTCCAGTTCCAATTTGATGTCCGGCATGTCCATCGACAACGATCCTTTTTTGAACCGTGCCTTGCGCATTTTCATCGCCAGTTCATGCATCCTCAGCAGCAGATCACAAACCTCGCCGCCCCACTTGTCACGATAGTCATCCGGGTTGGCCAAGAATTGATCGACTTGGCGGTAGTTCAATCGCATGTCGCTGTGGATCGCCGCATTGTGGACTTCCGAATGCGTGATCGTCAGGTCATCCTGCATCTCGATTTCGGCCGTCTTTACCAGTCGCATCTTGTCCGGCTGCAGACTCGCTAAATGATTGCTGATGATCTCGGGAATCATCGGCACCACACGATCGGGCAAATAGACACTCGTCGCGCGACGTCGCGCTTCTTCGTCGATCGCACCGCCGACGGGGACAAAATGACTGACGTCCGCGATGTGAACCCACAATCGCCAGCGGCCATTCTCTTCGCGTTGCAGCGATATGGCGTCGTCAAAGTCGCGAGCATCAAACGGATCGATCGTGATCGTCAACATTCCGGTCAAGTCTTTGCGATCCGACGGCACTTCATCGTCGCTGAACGCATCGGCTTGCTCGCGTGCCGCGTTCAGCACTTGCTCGGGAAATTCATCTGGCAAGGCGTACTGCCGCATGATCGACAAGGTGTCGATGGCGGGATTGGTGCTGCTGCCCAAACGTTCCAAAATGACCGCTTCGCCACCATGTCCGTTGTCATCGGGGTACTCGACCATCTCGACAAACACTTTGTCGTCATTCTCCAGCGGCAACCCGCGTACATCACCGACTTCGACCGGCTGGTCATACGGGGTGCCGTCAAGAAACACGACCGGTTTGCCGTCGCGTGTTTGGAAGGTTCCCGTGAATTGTCGCCGAGCGCGCTGCAACACCTCGGTGACGGCGCCTTCGCTGCCACCCTTGTGGCTCGGACGCACCGCGACTTCGACCAAGTCGCCGTCCAGTGCACCGCCTGTCTTTCCCGGTGGGACGAATAAGTCCTCTTTCGCTTCGTCGCTGCTACCGTCATCGGTTAGCCGCACAAATCCAAAGCCACCGCCTGAAAATCCACTTCCTCGAGCGCGGCGAAACGTCCCACGCAACTTGTCACTCGGTCCACCGACCGATCCTGTACTCATTACCAAATGATTTGATCCATAGACCAACCGACCTTCTAACACCAATTGTTTGATCACTCGACGAAGCTCTCGATATCCATCAAGGTCCAGCTTCAGTAGTGTGGCCATTTGCTTGGGTTTGCAAGGCCGATAGTCTTTTGAGACGACCAATCGCATCACGCGATCGGCCAATTCTGTTGAAATATCCATATCGAAAACATAACGCAAAAGGCGGCTTGACGAGAGTCGTCACAGAGCGGACATCGGTCCGTTGCCAATCAGCAGGGGCGTTGTTTGAACCAGTGCCGGACCGCTAAGTCCGCTGCGGCAAACAACCACCCTGTTCGCGTTCTGTCCAGATAGTCACCAAAAGCCGCAACCAGGTTCGCGTTCAGGTTTGTCGCCCTCGGCGATCGGGCGACGGCTGGTCGGGACACCGCTCATCGGGCCAACGTGAATCGGGCCAGCGTGAATCGGACCCGCCACCGGCCGATCTTAGCGTCGCCATGATCGCGATGGGACCGCAATGCAACGCGAACCCGCTACCACGCAAGTCTCTCTGGACTTGTCAGTTAGGCGATGTGATTGGTGCCCGGAGGCGTGATCGACTTGGCGAGTTCAATGTGCTCGACCATCAGTACGATGCGTTCCCAACCGGCATCTAAAGGCTAATCACGTCGTCCCCCTGGTAGCTCAGTTGGAAGAGCAACAGATTGTTAATCTGTCGGTTACGGGTTCGAGTCCCGTCCAGAACTCCCCTGACCCTCACACGGTCACCATGCGTCGCAAGACGCTGCAACCGGTGTGTCGAGTTTTCCGACGAACCAACCAACGCGTTTCGCAAAAATTGCTTCGTTGTGGATTTTGCCGATGAACCCCGCTCGCTCGACTTGTCTCGTTTCATGCAATGCATGAACGAATCACAAGCTCGGTTGACCGGAACCTTCACCAGCATCCCGCAGCGAGTTTTTCTTGCGAGACACCGATGTCATCGAGGCTTTGCGGACTGCCAATGTCCACGTTACCACCTCGGGGCAGCCGACTCGCCGGAGTCGTGCTTCCTCGCGGACCAGTGACGCGGACGGGTGTTGATCCCCGCCACGGTGCGCGGCAGTGCTTGGTTTGACCGGCAAAGCTCGGCCACCACTTTTTCTACATTCATTTTCATCTTCAAAGATCGTTTCGGTCACGCAACCACGGCACTTCGTTGCCGCCCGGTGCTCAAGCGAATTACGACTTCACCTTCTCACTAAACGATTTTTTCCACGAGGTGTCCCATGCTCGGCATCCAAAACATTTTGGTACGCGAATTCGAAACGGCAATCGTGCTGCGACGTGGCGTTCCCCACACGCGTCTGGACGCCGGCCGTCACTTTGTGATCGGCCGTGCCCAAGTCCTCGTGTTTGACCGTCGTGAACCGGCCGTGCTGGATCGACGATTGCACGAAATCTTGCGCAGCGGTCTGATCGACGCGATCGCGACGACCGTCGACTTGAACGATAACCAACGTGGTTTGGTGTGGATCGACAATCGATTCTTCATGGCACTGGCCCCAGGTCTGTACGCGTTTTGGAACGATCCACACACGGTTCACATCGAAGTGCTTGATATCCAAAACGATGCATTGCAACTGCGACACAAGGACCTTGCGGCGATCACGGACAACGCGGCAGCCCAACGGCTACTGGACGTTTGCCGAATCGACGCGGGAATGGTCGGTGCAAAGTTGATCGACGGACGTTTCATCGAAACAGTCGGTCCAGGCACCTACGCGTTTTGGCGTGGCGGGCGTAAGGCAACGATTGTCGAACTTGATACGCGTGAAACGCTGCTGGACATCGGCGGACAAGAATTGATGACCGCGGACCGCGTGACGCTACGGCTGAACGTCAACGTGGTCTTTCGAGTCGTCGATCCGGCTCGCAGCGTCGAAACGACGGCTGATGTTCGGCAAACGCTGTACCGCGAAGTACAACTGGCGTTGCGAACGGCCGTCGGACAGCGAGAACTCGATGGCTTGCTGAACGACCGCGATTCACTGGCCGACGACTTGACGACGAGCGTCCAAGATGCGGCGGATCGTGTCGGCGTCCAACTGATCAGTGTCGGAGTGCGTGATGTGATTCTGCCCGGTGACATGAAGGAACTGATGAACCGGGTGGTAGAAGCACGCAAGGCGGCCGAAGCCAACCTGATCACGCGCCGCGAAGAAACGGCCGCGATCCGCAGCCAGGCCAACACGGCCAAGTTGCTCGCTGACAACCCAGCCTTGATGCGATTGCGTGAACTGGAAACCCTGGAACGGGTCGCCCAGAGCGGAACGCTGCAAGTGCTTGTGGGCGAAGGCGGATTGACTGACAAGATCACGAAGTTGATCTGACCACGAGTCGCTCGAAACGGTATCTCGTTTCGAGCGACTTTTTTTGCACCGAGCCAACATCAAGACTCAGTTCTTGGCGGGGATTTCGTTTAGATCAAATTGCTTGATTGACAACGATCCGAATGAAAACCCGAGCTTGGCGATCTTCTTCTCTTGATCGATTTGTTCGTGACGAACGTCGAACATGGTGTTATTCACCGTCACGGTCGCACGATCTCCGACGACACGGACTTTCAACGTGGTCCACTCGTCGTCCTTCAAAGTCGGCAGTTCCTTGTTCAAAAAGACCGGCGTTGCCTTCTCCTTGCCGGGCTCCTTGATGTACGTCAGCGCCGCGCCAGGCATCTTAGGGGACAACTTGACGCGAAACGCATGACCGCCCTCTTTGGCGTCCATCGTAAACACGACCGCTTTGCAGCCACTTGGCTTGAAAGTCACCTCGGCCGCCGCATCATCGTGCGCGACCGTGTAAATCATGATCGGACCGTGGTTCTTGTATTTCTTATATAGAGCGTCATCTTGTGTGACCGACGCCACACCGCTGTCGATTTTCCAATCGCCGCGTGCTGCTTGTCGTGTCGGATGTTTTCCCTCGGTGAAATCATCATGGACCAACATGCCCGCGGGCGATTCCGCTTGCGATACAGAACCGGCGACCGACAGCACAACAAAAGCAAGAAACACACGCATCACTGACACCTCGCGAATGGATAGCGGAAAAACAAGACGTGGCATGATATCCTAAGTGGTGCAAGAAGGAATTGTCCCATCGCATGCTCTTCCAAAAACTCCGCGTCCTTGTCCTAGGCGAAACCATGTACCGTGTTTTTCTGTTCGTAGCGGCGATTTCCATCACAGCGACAGCATCGGGACAGGACACGGCTTCGCGGTGGTTCGATCAACTGCAAAAGGTCAATCCGAATCAACACGCCGTCGCCGGGCAGTGGCAAAAGAGCTCCGAAGGCCTGCGCACCGACGCCGCGACGAGTTCGCGAATCATCGTGCCAGCCAAAGTCCCGCGTCAGTACGATCTCCGCGTCGAATTCACGCGACACTCGGGACAACACTCCGTCGCAATTTTCTTTACTTGCGGAGTCGGCCGGGCCACCTACGAGCTAGATGCATGGGGAGAACACCTAGCGGGCATCCAACAGATTGACGGCGGTGACATTCGATCCAATTCAACCCGCACGGACAATCTGCGGCTTGAGAATGGACGGCGGTACACCGCTGAAATTCACGTGCGTCGCGATCGTGTCGATGTCTTGCTGAACCAAAAACGACTTGCGACTTATCGCGGTGATGGATCCGATTTGTCCATTCTGCCGGTCTGGCAAATCCCCGCCAGTGCAAGCCTGGCCGTTGGTGCCTACCAAGCCGAAACCACCTTTCACAAAGTCGAACTTCGCGCCGTCACGGGCGAACAGGTGGTTAACGAAACGTCATCGGTTGCGATGACGCCCATGCCGAAACAAACAAGTCCAGCCACGGTAGTGGTGCCCACGGCAGCACGGCCGACCGACACACGCACCGCCAAACGCGTCTTGATCGTTATCGCCGACCATCATTTCTTTTATCGCGAGTACGCTGATCCGCGGCAAGAACTCGAGCGTGCAGGGTTCACAGTCGAAGTAGCCGCGGGCAACCGCAATGAGTGTTACCCTCACGGTAACTCCGGCCAGGGCAATGACGGTGGCGGAGTACTGCCCGATTTTGCGCTCTCACAGGTGGATCCTGATCGGTACGAAGCGATCGTGTTCTCCGGAGGCTGGGGCGCGTCGATGTATCAGTACGCCTTCGATGGTCGATACGACGACGCTGCCTACAACGGTGACCGGCAAAAAAAGAACGCCGCCAACCGCCTGATCAATGCGTTTCACAAACAAGACAAGTACATTTGTGGGATTTGCAATGGCGTCTCGGTCTTAGCCTGGTCACGCGTCGATGGACAAAGCCTGCTGTCGGGCAAGCGAGTCACCGCACCCACACGCGCCGCACCCAGCGGGATTTACGACGGTCAGCGCGGTAACCCGTCGATCCGATGGCACGTCGAAAAAAATGGCGGACGCCTGGTGCCCGCCGGCTCCATCGGTAACCCTCGTTCGCGAGCCGACGACGTCGCGGTCGACGGCAAGATCATTACAGCCGAAGACGACCAATCGGCACGAGAAGCCGGACGGCAACTTGCTCGATTGCTGAAGTAACGTGAAAACATTTTCGAACGATCGCATGCTAGAGCATTTTCATCGCTGACGCAGTTTTCCCGTAGGCCAGGACCAGTCCTGGCAAAGTTCTACCAGGACCGGTCCTGGCGTACATTAACTTTTAAATGGCTCTCGGCGACGATGCTTTACGGAGTGGACCGATGGAACGATCAGAATCGCTTCAACGCGATGGCTTTGTAATCATTCGCACTGTCTTGACTCGTGAAGCCTGTGATTCTCTGGCAATCGAAATCGCCGCCGTGATGGACGCGCGGCCCAGCGATGCGATTGGGGCGGGGCAGGGTAGGGTAGTGGGGGGACGAAATCTGCTGAGTGTTTGGGATGGCTGGCGGCAGATCGTCCAACGCCCGGCGGTCAGCCAACTGGTCGCCAATGTCCTGGGCAGACACGCCGGGGTCGTGCGAATCTTGTATTTTGATAAACCACCGGGAAAAGGCTGGTCCCTGTCATTGCACCGCGATCGGACCATTGCGGTCGCCAAGCACTGCGATCCACCCACGCCATTCTCCAAGCCGACGAAAAAGGCGGGCGTTCCGCATGTCGAAGCGTCCGACGAAGTCTTGCGTCAAATGTTGACGCTGCGACTGCACCTGGATCCGATGCACAACGACAACGGACCGCTGATGGTGGTACCGGGATCGCATGCGAGCCATGACCCAGCTGACACGCAGACGATTCGTTGCGGTGCGGGGGATCTGTTTGTGATGCGACCACTACTATCCCACGGCAGCAAAGCCGCTGATCCCAACACGACGGACCATCGTCGCGTCGTTCATTTGGAACTGGCTGCCAACAAACACCTGCCGGCAAACTACCAGTGGCATCAATTCGAAGCTGTTGGGTAACCGCTCAGGTCCCGTGACCGTCACACCATTGCGATGCCAACGATAGCACCCAAGTGGTGCCAATCTAGCTAGGTTCGTAAGCCAGGTTGGGACTCAGCCACTTCTCGATCTCCCCGATCGGTTTTCCTTTTCGCTTGGCATACGCCTCGATCTGGTCCTTAGTGACTCGGTCGACGGCAAAGTAACGCGATTCGGGGTGACCAAAATACAATCCGCTCACACTTGCACCGGGCGTCATCGCAAAGCTGGACGTCAGTTCGACACCCGCGTTGGCTTCAGCATCCAACAAATCGAATAAGGTTCGTTTTTCGGTGTGGTCTGGGCATGCGGGATAGCCTGCCGCGGGCCGAATGCCGCGATACTTTTCCGCAATCATTTCTTCTGTCGACAGATTCTCATCGGTTCCAAATCCCCAATCGGCTCGCGCACGCTGGTGCATCAGCTCTGCAAATGCTTCGGCCAATCGATCGGCAACCGCCTGCACCATAATGGCAGTGTAATCGTCGTGCTTTTCTTTAAAGCTTGCGGCTAACGCTTCGGCACCAACACCAGAGGTCACAACAAAACCACCGACGTAGTCTTCCCGACCGCTGCCGATGGGGGCAACGTAGTCGGCCAGCGATCGATAATCCTTTTGTCCTTTGCGTTCCCACTGCTGACGCAAACAATGCAATCGCGTTTTTTCGACGCTGCGTGAATCATCCGTAAAAAGCACGATGTCATCGTCGTCGCTGGCAGCGGGCCAAAAACCATAAACAGCATTTGCCGTCAACGATCCATCGGCAATGATTTGATCCAAAAGTCGGTTGGCATCGTCAAATAATTCCTTGGCTTGAGCGCCGACGGTCGCGTCATCAAAAATCTTGGGGTACTTGCCTTTCAATTCCCAAGTCATGAAGAACGGGGACCAATCGATGTAAGGGCGAATGTCGACGAGCGGAAATTCCTTCAGCACGCGCGTTCCGGTGAAGGCGGGCGTGTCGATTTGGACGCTCTGCCAATCGGTGGCAAAACGTTTCTCCAGAGCCTGCGCGTATGGCACGAGCGTTTGTTTGCGGTCTTGGTAGCTGGCGACAAGCTTCTTTTGCGTTTCCACGTTCTCAGCAAGAAACGGATCTCGCAATTCATCACTCAACAAACGTTCGACCACTCCCACACTGCGACTGGCATCGAGCACGTGTACGGTTGGACCGTCGTAAACCGGCGCGATACGCACCGCCGTATGCTTCGCGCTGGTGGTTGCCCCGCCGACCAACAAAGGCATCGTCATTTTTCGGCGTTTCATCTCCCGCGCAACACTGACCATTTCGTCCAAACTCGGCGTGATCAATCCACTCAGTCCGATCATGTCGGCGTTGTGTTTTTGTGCCTCTTCCAGAATCTTGTCACTGGAAACCATCACGCCCAGATCAATCACCTTGTAGTTGTTGCACTGCAAAACCACGCCGACAATGTTCTTGCCGATGTCGTGTACGTCGCCTTTGACCGTCGCGATCAAAAACGTTCCACGATCGCTGGCCGCTTCGCCACCGGCGGCCTTTTTCTCTTCTTCCATGAATGGTTCCAGATAGGCAACCGCCTTCTTCATCACGCGCGCCGACTTAACGACTTGCGGCAAGAACATCTTGCCGGCACCGAACAGGTCGCCAACAACCGACATGCCATCCATCAGCGGACCCTCGATGACCTGCAAACAGCGATCAAAATGCTGACGTGCTTCTTCGGTGTCTTCGACAATGAACTTGTCGATGCCCTTGATCAACGCATGCTTCATTCGTTCGGCAACGGGACCTTCGCGCCAGGTTAAATCTTCGCCTGCTTTCTGCTTTCCGGCCCCTTTGACCGTTTCGGCAAATTCCAGCATCCGGTCCGTGGCATCATCACGCCGATTCAGCAAGACGTCTTCGACATGCTCGAGCAGATCTTTATCGACCTCTTCGTAGACCTCCAGTTGGCCGGCGTTGACAATGCCCATATCCAAACCGGCTTTCACGGCGTGATACAAAAAGGAACTGTGGATCGCTTCGCGAACACGATCGTTACCGCGGAAACTGAAGCTGATATTGCTGACACCGCCGCTGGTCTTCGCGCCCGGGCACTCCTGCTTAATTCGGCGAACCGCATTGATGAAATCGACCGCGTAATTGTTGTGTTCCTCCATCCCCGTCGCGACGGTCAAGATATTGGGATCAAAGATGATGTCTTCGGCTGGAAAACCAACTTGATTGACAAGCAGGTCATAGGCTCGCTTACAGATTCGAACCTTCTCGTCTTCGGTGGCGGCCTGGCCGACTTCGTCGAACGCCATGACGACCGCGGCAGCCCCGTACTTGCGAACCAATCGAGCGCGTCGCAAAAACTCTTCCTCGCCGTCTTTCAGCGAGATCGAATTGACGATCGCTTTGCCCTGCACATTGCGCAAACCTGCCTCGATGACTTCCCATTTACTACTGTCAATCATCACCGGCACCGACGCGGCCACGTCATCACCGGAGATCAATCGCAGAAATCGGGTCATCGCCTCGGCGCCATCCAATAGCGCATCATCGAAATTGATGTCGATGATCGTCGCTCCGTTTTGCACCTGCTCACGAGCCACTTCGACCGCTTCTTCGTATTGTTCGTTGCGAATCAACCGTGCGAATTTGCGACTTCCGGTCACGTTCGTGCGTTCGCCGACCATGGTGAATGGTATTTCCGGACGCATGACCATCGGTAGCTGTCCGGACAGCCGGGTGTAGACCGGACCAACCGATTCCTGCTTTGGTTTGATCCCCTTGACCCGCTGGGCCATCGCCTCGATGTGCGGTGGCGTTGTGCCGCAGCAGCCGCCCAGGATATTGATCCACCCATTGTCGGCGTACTCGCCGACAATTTCGGCCATCTCTTTGGGTCCGAGATCGAACTGCCCCATTTCGTTGGGCAATCCGGCATTGGGGTGACAACTGACCGGAACGCCGGTGGCATGCGACATCTCTTCGACATGCGGACGCATCACGTCCGGACCCAAAGCACAGTTCATGCCGATCGACAGGAGCGGGAAATGCGACAACGCCGTCACGAATGCTTCGACACTCTGGCCGCTGACAAATGTCCGACCGCCTTTGTCGAACGTGCCGCTGACCATCACGGGAACCCTGCGCCCACCGCCATCGAAGTATTCCTGTATCGCAAACAAACAGGATTTCAGATTCAACGTGTCGATCGCCGTTTCGGGCAACAAGATATCGACGCCGGCTTCGCAAAGCGATTTGACCTGTGCGTAATAACTGGCCGCCATTTCTTCGAACGTCGTGGCACGGTAGGCCGCATCGTCAACCTTGGTGCTGATCGCCAATTGCATCGTGGTCGGACCGATCGAACCGGCGACAAAACGCGGCTTATCGGGTGTTCGTTCTGTCCATTCGTCTGCCGCTTTGCGAGCACAAGCGACAGCAGCAATGTTGATCTCGTCGACCAATTCCAGTGGCAAGTCAAATTCGACCATGCCGACCGGCGAAGCTCCAAACGAGTTGGTTTCGACGATATCGCTGCCGGCTTCGTAATAGGCCCGGTGGATGTCGGTGATTTTCTCGGGATGGGTCAGACAGAGAATATCGGAGAAATTTTTTAGATCTTTGTGGTGGTCGGCAAACCTCTCGCCACGGACGTCCGCTTCCTCCAAACCGAGCCGCTGAATCATCGTCCCCATCGCCCCGTCCAACAGCAGGATTCGTTCGCGGATCAGTTCAGAAATCAGGGTTTCAGTGGAGTCGGCTGTCAACATCGGGAGTTTCACGCGTGGTAACTACGAGGGCAAAATGGGCGTCAAAACGACATCTTCCTTGGAGTGGCGGCAAATCACAAGGTGAACCGGCCCGCTTTACCGCATCGGGAGGGGTGCCATTCCATCTTGCTCAATCCGATCAGTTTGGCTATTCCGCAAATGCCTCAAGATCCGTAGGCCTATCCACCGATTAAGACGGGTGGATATGTCCTAGGTTCGATCCCGCCCAGTTGCGTGCTGCAATTTGTCGCAGCCAAGACAATGCAGCTCGGGGGGACTTGAGACCGAGTTGCCATCAAATACTGCTGCCTACAGAACACTCATGCATCAGGAAGATCGTATGACCGTCTCGCCCCAACGGCCTCAAGACGGCAATCGCCGACCCACCGCACGCACTGGCCATCCTGCCGAACCAGTAGCCCCATCCACTGCGTTGCCCCCCGTACTGTTTCAGTTGCCCAACTTGGCCAACGCCCGGGTCGATGCACCCCACAATCACGCTGCGCCCAATAGCGATGTGATTGGCGACAACCATGCAATCTCATCGGAGAGTAATTCGTCGCATGGCGAAAACGGTCCCGCCATGGACCCGATCACAACCTCCTCGGCACCGGCGTCGACCGACCACATCCAGGACAAACACTCAAACGCATCCAAATCGTCTTTCCTCGCGAAACTCGGCTCACACGCCTTCTTACTTGGCATGCTTGCGTTGGCCGTCACCTGGGTCGTCGTTGTTGCAAAGAACGTGCGTTCGCCACAACCACGAGAAGTCGTGCAGGACGAATCGACAAGTTCTCAATCACACCAACTGGCTGCCAACGCTACCGAGCAAGCCGACAACGATGCGTCACCTGATACCGCCCAGCAAATCGCTTGGTCGAACCTGGACCAAAATCAACCCACGATCGAAGTTCATCCGGCCAACAGTCCGGTAGTGGAAATCGTCCAACCAAAACTTGCACAGAATGATCTCGGTGAAATCACTGCTGGGCCTGCATTCGATGGGAATCCCGCATTGGATCAAACGGTTGACGGCATCACCGAGACCAATGCTGACTTTGAAACCGAAACCACCACGCTCTCCGAGCCGATCGCAAAGCTGGACAGGCCAGACGCTGGGTCGGCCAAAGCGTCTCCAACCGACGAGATGTCGGCAGGCGCTGTTGACTCGGTCGCCGCCGTCAATCCAACACCGCAGTCAACCGCACCGCAGACAACCACACCGGCCGACACAGTCGCCTCGGCCGCATCCGCAGCCAGTCCGCAAGATCCGTCGATCACGCAACCGATCGACGGTGTCCTCCTCCGTGGTGTATCGATCAACCAGTACGTCACCGCAGCGTCATCTCGAACTGATTCGCTGGTCGCCAACACGGCCCAGGCCGATATCGCGCCGCCGGGAACGGCTGTGCAAGGGGTCGTCGCGACGGACCTTGGAGTGTCAAAAGATTCCAATCCAGCCGAGATTCAAAAACGCTTCTCGCGTACACCGATGGGAATCAAAGATTGGTCGCGATATTTCCCACCGCCGCCTCAACAATAAGTGCCTGCTGAGTCATTCCGGCAAGCTATTTTCGCAACGTTTCGACGTTTACCTTTCACGTTTACATTCTGCATCATCATGAGCACGATCGACCAAGCATTCGTTCAAGCCTTTGCACGACGCAATCGAACATCACGTACCGCGGAAACAGCGCAGAATGCGGTGCCAACCACACCGGCCTCGCCCAGCGGAGAAATGCAGGTCGATCCATCCGTCGCAAAATCGACTCAACGCTGGGTCGATCCCATCGAAGATCAAGTGGTCCGGGCGGACCAAGCTCAGGGCGAATCGATCCCACAACCGCATGCCGCGGAAACTGCGGTCGACGCAACTGTCGATTCGGCGAACAAAACGGCCGGCAATTTCACTGCCGATACGCTCGCGCCCACCTGGCATCCCTCACCAGCTCCAACCGAATCGCCAATGATCCCGGCGCCATCTGCCCATTCAACCACGCAGGCGCCGCCCACAACTGATCCCGAGTTGGACCGTCACGTCGTCGCCGACCAAGAGATCACGCGCCAGCGCATCGACGGCGTGCAACACGCGGCTCCGGCGACCAGCACGACACTAGATTCGCCCGACTCGCAACCGACACCCGAGACACAGGCTGCCGAGACACTGGCTGCCGAGACACTGGCTGGCCAAACGCTGACTGGCGAAACACTGGCCGACGAAACGGTCACGGAAACAGCGGATGCTGCGACCTCTCCCGAGCCGATCCAAGCGGTTTGGGAAGTCGACACGTTCGATGTTCCCAAAAGCGTAGCTGATCTGTTTTTCGAGGAATCACTTTTTCAAAACATTGCTTCGCGTTTGCACGAAGCAGTCCACGACGGCCTGCGCAGCATGATGATCACGAGTGCCCAAGCCGGTGAAGGCCGTTCAACGGTCGCAATCGGAATGGCAATGGCCGCCGCCGCATCTGGACTGAATGTCGCATTGATCGATGGAGATGTTATCGATCCGACATTGGTCGACGACCTTCGACTGGATGTTCAGTACGGTTGGCTCGATGCAGTTCGAGGCGGACTGCCGCTTGGTCAGGTCGCCGTGTTCGCAGTCGAAGACGGTCTGACGTTCATTCCATTGATGCCGCCTGCCAGCGAAAAGGCCACCGCATCGGATTCTGAAATCGACCGTTTAATGCAAAACCTGAACGGTCAATTTGACTTGATCGTGGTGGACGCGCCGTCGGGCGACAATCCGATCACCGGCAAGTTCGCTACCTTGGTCGACACGGCCGTCATCGCTCGCGACGCATCGCGCACGGACCCACACGTTGCCAACGATTTAACGTATCGGCTACGCGGGTGTGGCTTGCAGGGGATTGGCATCGTCGAAAACTTTGCCTAACGCGAGCTTCCAGCTGGATCCTCACCGTAGGCCAGGACCTGTCCTGACAAGCGATGCCGTGTGCTAGAACACGCGATGACCTGTGCTCGCACACGATCACCTGTGCCAACACACAATCACCTGTGCTCGCACACGTTGAACCGGATCATTCTGTCAGCAGCAATCGCCTGAGTCACAGCAACTGTCTGCTTGGGGCAGAATGTTGGCTTTGTATCCGCGTCCCTTGGTAATCTTGGGAGGTCGCTTTTCCACGCCGCCACTGCACGTAAACGGTTTTGCGTCCTTCGGATCAATTCGCTCGCGTGGCTCGACAGCGACAAAATGCTGCGTGTAAGGTTCTCGCGTCATGATTTCGAACGTTTTTCGACAAACTGCTGTTCGCTCCCCGCGATCGAATACATGACCCATGTCGTCGGTCACCGATCGAAACGGCCCGCGATAAATCACGGCCTCGTTGTGTTCAAAACAAGGTCCCTCTTTGCCCTTATAGGCGATCACAGTGGTTGATCGAAACTCGATCCCCTCGACGGTTTGCCAAGGTTCGTCCTGTAAGATCGGCATCTCGATTCCGTAGAAACCAGCTCGATCAAACGCTGAGAGAAAATCACATTCTTGAAATGCTCCCGAGATGCAGCCGCTCCACAATTCTGGATCGTTTTGCATGCTCACCGGTACCTCTTCGTCGCTGACGATGTCGCTGATGACAGCACGTCCACCGCGTTTAAGTACCCGAAAAATCTCAGCGAACAGCTTCTCCTTCTCGCTCGCATCGACCAAGTTCAAAACACAGTTGCTGACGACGACATCGACAGAGTTGTCAGGAATCATGGGCGACTCGCGCCGCATTTGCGTCGCAAACGCTTCGTAGCGTTGCAAACTCGCCTCGTCGGTGATCGGGTTGGCTTTTAAATACTCGTCCACCGCGTCACGGTCGATTGCCATGTCTTGAATACGGCCTTTGCAAAACCGCACATTGCTGTAACCAATTTTGTCAGCCACCGACGCCTGACTGCCGCGTGCCAGGTCCAGCATTGTGTCGTTCATGTCGACGCCGATCACGGTGCCCGATGGGCCGACGACTTGAGAAGCGATGAAACAGATCTTTCCGCCACCACTGCCAAGATCTAAAACGGTCTCGCCCTCACGAACGTACTTCGATGGATCACCACAACCATAATCGCGCTGGATCACCTCGTCGGGAATCACTTTCAGATACTGTGCGTCGTAGTCGACGGGACAGCAAAGTTGTGGCTCACACTCCTGCGCGGCCGCGGCGTAGCGTTCACGCACCGCCTGTTCGGTGTCCAGCTTGGTAGACATATCAGTCTAAATCCTCGTTAGGTATCAGTGAGTCACCGCGCCACTGCAACTGCTGCCCGCACCAGCGGTGCATCCGTAGCAGTGATCGGCAACCGCGATGCGTGTGTCAATGAATTGCTGCAGTGAATCGATTGTCCAGAGCGTGGACAGCTCGTTACCACCAACAGGAATCTCGATCATCTGATTAAAATCACAGTCGTAGATCGCCCCGTCCCAACCGATCGACAACAACGAACGACACATCACACGGTCCGCCGCAACGCTGTTGAAATTATCAGCCAACAATGTCATGTAACTGTCCAGCTTGCCACGTTTGTGCAGAAACTGCGCGTACCGTCGGATCGGGATGTTCGTGATCGCCAACAAATTGTCGAATTCGATTCCATACCGACTCTTCAGCTCACGCTTGTAATCGGCTTGCAGATTCGATTGATCCGGTGGCAGCGACGGCCCGGTCGGGTTGAAAACCAAATCCAAACGCAGTGGCGAGTCCTCACGTCCATAGCCAAGCTCGTTCAGTTTGATCAACGCATCGATACTTCGACCAAACACACCGCGACCACGCTGACCGTCAACGTTGTCTTCTAAGTAGCACGGCAAGGATGCAACCACATCGACCTGATGCTCGGCCAAAAAATCGCCGACCCAATCAAATCCCGGTTCGCTCAGAATCGTCAGATTACAGCGATCAATCACGCGCAAACCGCGACCACGAAAAATTTTCACAAGCTCGCGAAAATTGGGATTCATTTCCGGCGCACCGCCGGTCAAATCGATTGTCTCAATCGTATCGCACGTTTCACTTAGCTCGACGATCCGCGCGGCCGTCTTAGCATCCATGTTTTCGCGAACCTTGGTCGGTCCGGCGTCCACGTGACAGTGCGTGCATGTCTGGTTGCACAATTTCCCCAGGTTGATCTGCAAATCAGTCAACGTTGCTCGCACCAATGGCGTCGCACTTCGGGCAACACGTTGGGCAAAGGGTTCCACCACGCCGGTCGGTAAGCCGGCTTGGATGACCGGTAA
>JABDKS010000596.1 GCA_013002105.1 Pirellulaceae bacterium
CATCCGTCAAAGCCGGTCATGTTTTGGTCAAGATCGCAGCATCGAGCGTCAACACCGTCGACACGATGATTCGCAAGATGGGCAAAGACTTGCCGCTTTCCCCCGACGCACCCGCCACTTTGGGAATGGACTTTGCCGGCACGGTTGAAGCAGTCGGTGATGGGGTTGGTGAATTCTCAGTCGGTGATGAAGTCTATGGCTGTGCGGGTGGATTGGCGGATTTGCCCGGCACGTTGGCTGAGTACATGGTCGCCGACAGCAACCTGATTGCTCACAAGCCAATAAACTTGTCGATGAGCGAAGCCGCTGCGTTGCCGTTGGTAGCGATCACCGCCTACGAAGGTCTGACTCGCGCGGGAATTGAGGAAGGACAGAAAGTTCTGGTCCACGGCGGTTCTGGCGGAGTTGGTCATGTTGCCGTACAACTTGCCAAGCATTTTGGCGCTGATGTCTATTCCACCGGTGGCGGTGAGAAACAACTGGCATTGATCGAGCAACTGGGCGCGACAGGTATCAACTACAAATCGGAATCGGTAGAGCAGTACGTTGCCAAGCACACCGATGGAGCCGGGTTCGACATCGTGTTCGATTCGGTTGGCGGCGCAAACCTCACGAATTCGTTCGAGGCGGCGGCGTTGTACGGTCAGATTGCCACAACCGTTTCGCTGTGCGAGCTGGACTTGACGCCAGCACATTTCAAGGGCTTGTCGTTGCATGTCGTGTTCATGCTGATTCCGCTGCTGCACAACTTCCGGCGGGAACAACACGCAGAAATCCTCCGCAAGCTCGCTGAGATAGTTGAATCTGGTGGATTGAAACCCGTCCTTGATGAAAAACGATTCTCGCTTGAAGAAGCGGGACAGGCGCACGCTCGACTGGAGAGTGGACAGGCGATGGGCAAAGTGGTTGTTGAGAACTAGCGACCCGCAGTTTCTGATGCCGTGTCGCATTCGAGGACTCGTTGCCTCGTCCACCATAACTGAAATTCGAGAATAGAAATGAGATTCATGAAAACGATATTGCCGCTTGCACTTGCAATGACCGTATCCACATTCGCATGCGAAACCATCGCGCAGGAAACGACACACGATTGGGGGCAATGGACGGGGCCGAATCGGGATGGTGTGTACAACGAGAGCGGGATCGTTGACTCCATTCCGGATGAAGGACTAAAGATCAAATGGCGAACTCCTGTCAACGGCGGTTACGCAGGGCCTGCTGTTGCCGACGGAAATGTGTTTGTTTTCGATTACAGCATGGAAGGCGGCGAAGCGTTCAACGAACCGGGCAAACGCGCAAATGTGACGGGGCGAGAACGACTCGTCGCGCTGAACGAAGCAGACGGCGAGGAAATTTGGAGTCACGAATATGAATGTCCCTACAGTATCTCTTATCCCGCAGGTCCGCGGTGCACTCCGACTGTTGATGGCGACCGCGTTTATGTGCTCGGCAGTGAAGGCGACCTGCGTTGCCTGAAAACAGAAGACGGCGAACTTGTTTGGAAGAAGAACTTAAAGCAAGACTTTTCAGCGGAAGTCCCAATGTGGGGATTCGCGTCGCATCCACTCATCGACGGCGACTTGCTGTACACGATGGTAGGTGGCGACGGCCAAGGCATCGTTGCGTTTGACAAGATGACTGGCGAAGTGAAGTGGAAGGCGCTCGATTGCAAAGCGGGTTATTGTCCGCCGACCATCATTCGTCACGGCGGTGTGCGGCAACTGATCATTTACCATCCTCAAGGTATTGTCTCCTTGAATCCAGTAGATGGAACTCAGTATTGGTCCGTGCCGATCGAGCCAATGTTCGAGATGTCGATTTGTCGCCCCATGATCGACGGCGACTATCTTTACGCCAGCGGTCTCGGCAATCAATCGGTGATGATCCAGCTCGATCCGAACAAGCCTACAGCCAAAGAACTCTGGCGGGGCGAGCGGAAGAATTCAGTCTATGGTGCAACCGCGACTCCGCTTTTCGTGGACGGTGTTCTGTACGGCAGCGACTGTCACGTTGGAAAGTTCTTCGCGGTTGATGCGAAAGATGGCAGTCGATTGTGGGAAACATTCGATGCGACGCGTCCCGATGAGAAGCGTTTCATCAAGCACGGAACGGCGTTTGTGACTCGACTTGGCAACAGCAACCGCTACTTGATCATGAGTGAAGCTGGCGATCTGTTGATGGCCGATCTGACGCGAGACAAATACAAGCCGTTGGGACGATTCCATGTGCTGGAACCAACGGGTGAGGCTCACGGTCGAAAAGTTGTCTGGTCGCATCCAGCGTACGCGAACAAGACGGCATACATTCGCAACGACAACGAGATCGTCGCGGTCAGTTTGGCTAAAGAGTGAACGGCCTATTAACGCACGCTTCTAGAAATACAAGCACGACGCGCAAGCGAGTGTGTGCGGAACTCACTCGCTTGCGCGTCGTGCTTGTATAC
>JABDKS010000603.1 GCA_013002105.1 Pirellulaceae bacterium
AATCCGTAGCCGGGATGAACAGCGTCGACATTGCCAACTTCAGCGGCCGCGATGATCTGATCAATCTTCAGATAACTATCGGTGCTCTTGGCGGTTCCCACGCAGTAGGCTTCGTCAGCCAGTTGCACGTGCATGGAATCCGCATCCGCCTGGCTATAAATCGCGACCGATTTGATGCCCATTTCACGGCAAGCACGGATCACGCGGAGTGCAATTTCGCCACGGTTGGCAATCAGTATTTTTTGAAACACAGAATTTTTTTTAATCGATCGTGTGGATCACGCGCTGGGCTTCACGCGGAACAATGGTTTGCCAAAATCGACCGGCTGTTGATCTTCGGCGAGAATCTCGACAATCGTGCCTCGGCATTCGGCCGGAATCTCATTGAAAACCTTCATGGCTTCGACGATGCAGACAACGGTCTCTTCGTTGACAACCGATCCGACTTGGACGAATGCATCCGATTCGGGATTCGGTTTGATGTAAAACGTGCCAACCATCGGCGCGTTGATGGTGATGGTTCCGTCGTCTTGTCCCGACGCGGCCGCTGGCGTGGCGGACGAGCCGCCGGCCGCTGGCGGTGGTGGTGGTGCATAGCTGGGAGCCGCAGCCATGGGCACCATTTCGGCTCCCCGCTTCAACTTGATTTTATCATCGCCTTGCTGCAGGTCGACTTCATTCAAGTCGTGCTGTTCCATCAGTTCCACGATCTCGCGGATCCGCTCTACGTCGAATACACCGCGATTTGGCTTGCCGCCTTTGCTCATACTTGACTCACCGTCGAAAAACTTGAGTTGGTGGGCGATAGAAACTCGTTTGGATTGTCCGCAATCACTCCGCCACATGTACGTTTTACAGCATAATCCGGCAATCATCGAGGCCCTTAGGTAGGCTAGTCAAAACCTCGTGTCCCGTCTCGGTTACCAGCACGTCATCTTCGATACGGATCCCAAAATCCCCCTCAAAATAGACGCCTGGCTCGATGGTGATCACCATCCCCGCTTGCAGTAGCTCGCTGCTGACGGAGGACAATCGTGGAGCTTCGTGGATTTGAAGGCCGATCCCGTGCCCTAAACCATGCATGAATGCGTCGCCCAGGCCTGCCCGATTTAACACGTCACGGGCCACTGAATCGACATGGCTGGCAGTGACGCCAGGCCCGATTGCAGCGATCGCCGCCAGCTGTGACTCGAGAACCGCGTCGTAGCAAGTCCGAAATCGGTCCGATGCATGATCACGATGGAGGGTGCGAGTAATGTCGCTGGCATAGCCACGGTAAAACGCCCCCCAATCAATCAGCAAGGTCGCGGCATCATCGATCGTTCGTGTCGATGGGTGATAATGAGGCAAAGCGCCGCCGGGACCGGCCGCGATGATCGGCGCAAAGCTGACACCGTCTGCACCCAAAAATCGCATCGTTGCCTCAAACTCATGGGCGATTTCGCGCTCACTCCAGTCGGTTCGCAGCTTTGCAACGACCGACCGAAACGTCTGCTCGTTAATCCGGATCGATTCTCGCAAGATCGCGATTTCGTCGGCATCTTTGATGATTCGCAAACCTTCGACCACGCCGTTTGTCTCGATCCACTGGGCTGAATCAACGATTTTCTCCATGGTGCGGAAGTCGCTCAGGCTCATGTGCCCCGCCTCGAACCCCACCCGTGCGGCACCCGACGATGCGATGGCCGTCTTGACCGAATCGACCATGCGATCACCAGAGTAGCGAATCAGCATTTCCAGGTCCGGACACTCGTTGGCAATCTGTGTCTCGTATCGCCCGTCACTGATGATGGTCGTTTGATTTTCTCGAATCAGTAAATACGAACTATCACCGCTGAAACCACTTAGATAACCAACATTAATTTCGTTGGTGATCAACATCGCGTCGACACCCAACTGTGAAAGCATGCCGGTGATCTTCTCGATTCGCTTTGTCATGTCTTGCTAAATGTAAATTGGAATCTGTTTGGGAAATCGACACTCGCAACTCCGACTGACGACCCATTGGCCCTTGCTGGATTCAGTGGCGTTCACGGCTCGTCATGCCGGTGGGGCGACGGATCTCGATCATGATGCGACTGGTCGACGTGGATATGTAAATCGGGATGTTCTTTGAACAACCAATCCCACCCCGACTGCGTCACCGCTGCGTTGTCCAGGTACAGCGATTCCAGTTCAGGCAGGGATGCAAGCTTGCGAAGCCCGTCGTCGTTGACCGGTACATTGATCAAGTGCACGCTGCGAAGCGTTTTGATCGATGCGATGGCGTCGCAAACGTCGTTGCCAAGTTTCGCTGAATTCGGATCGGCACTGCCCAAACGCAAGTTTTGTAATTCGGGCAATTCGGCCAACATGGCGATGCCCTCGGCGGTGCAATCCGTTTGCGGGAGGTTCAAGAACCAGAGCGTTTTGCACTTGGCCAATTCGGAAACACCAATGTCCGTCAGCGGCGATTGCCGCAATCGCAAATGACGAAGCTTTGGCAGGGCAGCGATTTTGGCGACGCCGACGTCCGATATTTCGCCACGGTCGATCAACAGCGTCTGCAATTGCGGTACGCGGTCTAGAAAGTCCAACATTTCGTCTTGCACGACGAATCGTTCGATGTGCAGGCCATCACCCTTTGCGTCGACGACCTGATCAACCGCTTGCTGGAATGCTTCGCTGGGATGGATTTCTACGCCCGGCGTTGCCGCCGGGACCGATTCCTCCGGTATCGTTGCAGCTGGTGACGTCGTCTCCGTTGCGATCTGCGAATCTCCCTCGTGCGAACACGCCGCGACCAGGCACGTGACCCCACCGGCTAACGCGATGATCGCGAATCTGGCCGCGTGGAATCGACGCGCGGGTCTTGCGATGATTTTGCCGAAGCGATGGCTGGTGCAATCACTGGGGCAAACACTGGGG
>JABDKS010000633.1 GCA_013002105.1 Pirellulaceae bacterium
GGCGAGAACTGACAGCAAGAATCGCCATCCAACCGACAACTACTCAATTGCACCGGCTGACCCAATGCCTCGGAAAACATCTGTTCTTCGAGTCGACACATCGATCGGTCTTCGGAGGCATCCGTCAGGGACGGATACGGGCATGCTCCAATATCCAACACCGGCAACTCCCCAGACTTTGACACGTCGGTGACAACGTGGCGAGCCGCCAGCATTTGACTGAGCCGTTGCATCCGTTCACCCACCGTCGTGCTTGAATCGTCATCTCGCAACTGGGCCGCATACTGGCGTCCCATTCGCGCTGCAATGGACGACAGTAATCGCTCTCGCAATTCGGTATTCTTGACTTCCAAGATCTCCCGCCACATCGCTTCGGCCAGTTCCGTCGGATTCGAACCAACTTGACGATAACCACTGATCGTCAGTCGATATCGATAAGTCGGCCGACCGCGTCCCGCGACCACCTTCTCGCGGTCGATCAAACCCATGTCCAACAAGCGATCGACTCGCTGTCGAACTGCCGTCGCGGTCACCCCCAACGCTTCGACCAACTCGCCAATCCCAACAGAATCAGCCCCCGCGGCTAAACCGCGACGGATCGCGATCAACAACTCACGGTCAACCGACCGGAGTTCGTTGGAGGCAAAGCGATGGGAGGTATCGGACATGGTTGTTTGGCGGACCGTAATCCACGCAAAAAGGGATGAATCAAAAACGCCTCACGAAACTCCGCAATGGGAGCTCCAATTCAATTTCCGACGTCTTGGTCGATAATTTCAGCGAGCTGCTCGCCGCAACGGCGTCGACCGTGACAACGCTCGTTGGTGCCGTCGCAAGCGTCTCTATCTGTGATTATTGGGCCAGCACCCATTTTTGACAACCAGCGTTGTGTAAAACCAGCCTCTTTGGCGTAACTTGGAGCGATGTTTTGCGATAGCGGAGCCAGAATTACCGCGAATGGCACGATCTGGCCCCTCACGCGTCGCCTTTTTGCCTGATACGATCTCCGATTCGCCCCGCATTGGATCAAATTCGTCTCTCTGAGCCCAAAATGAAAGCCGTCGCAGTCACCCCCGGTACGCCCAATAGTGTTCACTTGGAGGACATTCCCACCCCCTCTCTGGATGAAATCGCCGACGGTCTCGGCGTCTTGGTCAAAGTCCTGAAGGTGGGTGTCGATGCGACGGATCGAGAAATCAACGACGCCCTGTATGGCAATGCGCCCGACAACGATCCGTACCTGGTGATTGGTCACGAATCGTTTGGCGTGGTCGAAGCGGTCGGACCGAATGTCAAACGAATCAAGCCGGGCGATTTCGTCACGGCCACGGTGCGCCGCCCCGGCGGTTCGATCTACGATTTGATCGGCACCAACGATATGACCAGCGAAGAAGAATACTACGAACGGGGCATCAACCTGCGACACGGTTTCTTGACCGAGTATTTTGTCGACGAAGAAGAATACATTGTCCGTGTGCCCGAGGGCCTCAAGCACCTGCACGTTCTGCAGGAACCGATGAGCTGTGCTGCCAAAGCGGTCCACCAAGCGTACGAAGCTCAACGCCGCTTAAAAGTTTGGAGCCCAAAACTCGCCTACGTTTTAGGTGCTGGTCAAATCGGTTTGCTGACCACGCTGGTATTGAAATTACGCGGCCTGGAAGTGTTCACGTTGGCGCGAGGCGAAGCACCCAACCTGAAATCGGAAATTGTCGAAGGCCTGGAAGCGACCTATGTCAGTACCCGCGAAAAGTCGATGTCCGATCTGGCAAAAGAAACCGGCAAACCGGACCTGATCGTCGACGCAACCGGCAGCAGTCGTTTGGCCTTCGAAGCGATGCAGCATATTGGCCACAACGGTGCCGTGGTTTGGACCGGCATCACCGGCGGTGACAACACCGTCGAGGTCCCCGCCGACAACATCAACCTGAATTGGGTATTGGGTAATAAACTGCTGCTGGGTAGCGTCAACGCAAACCGCAACCACTTCGAAATGGGCATTCGCGACCTAGCGTTGGGCGACCGAATGTTCCCCGGTGTATTGGAAAAGATTTTGACCAACCCCGTCGATGGCCTGGATAACTATGCCGAAATGATGCGACTGTTGGTCGAAGACAAAGACGCGCTGAAAGTGTTTGTCAACGTGGCCGAAGTTTAGCGGGACCACGCCACTTTCCATCAGCCGATGGGGGATAGACCCGATTGCACTCGGAAAGAACCGCGGCTATCGCCGTGCGGCTAGCGGGACGGGAAAACACAGCGTTCTGAGTCGGGCGCGGCGCTGTCCAGCTAGGCAAGCTGAATTGCGTCACTGTGTGACGAACCAGCCTTCGGGTGGGTCGGGCAAGCCAAAGGCTCTGTGGTATTCACGTTGGGTCAGCTCGATCCACACCAATGTCTTTTTATTCCGCAGCGTGGGTTGTCGTCGAACCGCTTTACGGGCCAACGTTTTGGCGGTCGTAAAGTCTTGGGCAGCAGCGGCAGCCAACGCCAAATTGTGCAGTGCGGCGATTTGCGTAGGATGTTTGTCGACGACTTCGCTCCAAATCTGCTGGGCTTCCCCCCAACGCCCGTTGAGCGCCGCAATATTTCCTGCGCGAACCGCTCGGCTACCCGGCATGGCGTACGGGATCGCCAACGCGATTTCATCCCGCTGGATCGACGGTGCTAACAATCGAAACGTATCGCGTGCTGCCGCGGTAATAAGCAATTCGTCTTCATCGGCGACAAAGGCCAGATCGGGATACCGCTCGATCGCGGACTCACGATCGATCAGGATCGGTTGTCCACCGGTTGATTGGTCATCGCCCAGTTCGGTCAATCGCCACGACAATGTCAGACGTTTGTCGCCCGCCTTGATCGACTCGGGCCGCCGGTCGGCCAACACCTCACCACGCAGAACGTAGTCGTACTCCGCTTGCTTTGCCGCCGACATCGTTGCGATATCACTCGGCTCTTCGCTGGTGGCCGATACCAGCCGAATCGTTTGATGAGCCTTTAAATCTCCAGCACGCGTGATCTTCATCGCGCGACCGGAGTCTTTCGGCGCGGTAGCCACCAGTTTTTCCTGCAGCGGCTTCGTGATTGCCTTGGGTCCAGCGATCTCTGCCACCACCAAATCTTTGCCGACCGTCGACTCAATCTCCGGCGCTTGCCAAACGTGAATCGGGACGCCCATCCGGCACCCAGACAGCGCAAGCGCGACGAAGACAAACAACAGAGCGGGGGATCGGCAGACAGTCATGACTCGCTCTGTAGCCTCCCACGGTAAAACCGGTCAAGTTCGATTCAGTTTCACAGCCACAGTGGATCGGTACCAAATCGCCTGTCGCGCCATCGCTGACCGCCCCCAGTACGCGAACATTACTCCCGCAGGGGCTCTCCTGAATGGCAAACGCTGGCTGGATGCCCGTGAAACGCGGCAAAACTGTATCCACCTTCCGTCTCAACGGGCATCTTCTAGAATCCTGCTTCCCAACCCGTTCGCACCCGAATCGCTCCCGACCGAACATGCCACGTTACAACCCCAACGAAATCGAGCCGCGCTGGCAGACCTATTGGGACGAACATCGCACCTTTGCGACGCCCGAGATCCCCAAGGGCAAGAAACGGTATGTCTTGGACATGTTCCCCTATCCCAGTGGCGACGGTCTGCACGTTGGACACCCCGAAGGCTACACGGCAACCGATATCGTGTCGCGATTCGCCCGTATGCGTGGCGAAAGCGTGCTGCACCCGATGGGATTCGATGCCTTTGGGTTGCCCGCCGAAGAACATGCGATCAAGACGGGCGAGCATCCGCGCATCCAGACGCAAAGAAACATCGACAACTTCACCCGCCAGCTAAAAATGCTTGGCTTCAGCTACGACTGGGATCGAGTGCTGGCGACCACCGACGAAGAGTATTTCCGCTGGACACAGTGGATTTTCTTGGTCTTGTACGACAC
>JABDKS010000656.1 GCA_013002105.1 Pirellulaceae bacterium
ACAATTTCCCCAGGTTGATCTGCAAATCAGTCAACGTTGCTCGCACCAATGGCGTCGCACTTCGGGCAACACGTTGGGCAAAGGGTTCCACCACGCCGGTCGGTAAGCCGGCTTGGATGACCGGTAAAAGCGAAGGCATGGGAGGGTGGGGTCCTCGTCGCTGGGGAAATCGGCAGGAATTGGTGGATCAAGAAGCCTCCCGGTGGGAATCAACCATTATTGGATGATTCGTATCCTTCCGGTAGATGGCCAACATACGCGATAATCCGCCAGGAAATTCGACGCGACTCAATATTATCACCACCAACTGGTTCGATACGCATCGTCATCCCCACCTCGCGGAGGACTCCCAGCCCATCGTTTCATTAACATGGGCGGGATCCGGGGAGCGACAAAGTCGTTCGGCTCCCCCAATCCCAAGAGAGACTGCTCCCCTTGCAACGTTTGCTGACCTACGCGCTGCTGACCCTGATTGCCGCGAAAGTTGCAATTCTGGTCAGTCCTGGCCCGGCGGCGATCAATGGCGACGCCCAAGGTTACTGGGAACTCAGTTCGTTCGTTCTGCAAGGCGACGTCCTGATGCTGCGCGAACCGATCGCGTTTCGCACACCGGTCTACCCTTGGTTTCTTGCTGCCGTTCGTTTGCTGCCTTGGCCACTGCTGGTTATCACGATCATTCAGGGTGCGTTGTACGTCGCCAGCGTTGCGATGGCCGGCTATCTGGCAAGTCGAATCTCACGCCATCGCTCGGCGATGATCCTCACACTCTTGATCATGCTGCCGGCCGTGTCGGCGATCACATTCATCGGTGACTTGGTGACCGAGACGCTCTTCGTTTTTTTATTGATGCTGAACCTGGTGACGGTTGATCGCTATGCGCAGAATCCGACCAAGAAAGTCGCGGCATTGGCCGGGCTGACGTTCGCACTCACGTTACTGACGCGTCCGATCGTCATCATGCTTTGGGTTGCTCATCTCGCGTTTGTCGCGGCAACACACCTTTCGCGAAAAACTGAAACGGACGACGCCCCATCGTTGCGCCGTCAAGTTCGCTCGCTCGTGACCAAAGATCGCTTGTTGCACGTCGCACTGGCTGGCGCAGTCGTGTTGGCGATGGCCAGCCCATGGCTCGCTCGCAACAATCACCTGTTCGGAAAAACATTCTTGACAGAATTTGTCGGACGCAACGTTTGGATCGTCACCTTCCAAGACGGATCGGGTGCGGGCTTGTCGATGCCGACAACCCAATCCGCACGAGAAATCCAGGAACGTATCGGTCGGGTTCATCCAAGTGGCGACTGGCATGATAGTGACTGGAGGCACACGTGGACCGTTTCGGATGCGCTGGTGCAATCAGGTCTCAATGACCCACAAGCAGACCGATTGATGAAGTCCGTCGCCATCGACGCGATGAAACAAGACAAATCGACGGTCGCCTACAAAGCGATTCGACGCATTGTGAATTTCTGGCGATCGCCCGCGACCCAGCTGGAACCTCCCCAACCCGATTACCAAGGCTTCGACGACTATCCCGCAACCTGGTCGCTGCAGTCGCCGATGGTGTCTAAATTCGCGACCGTTGCCGATGACTATCGAATCAGCCAGTCGGTGTTGGGAAACACTGTCGTAATGGCCATCATCGGATGCGCCTGCGTGTTCTTGGTGATCAACACCACGTCGCGGCCGTGGGGAATTTGGATTTCACTGATTTTGGCTTACTTTTGCACGATTACCGGACTGCTGGAAATCCCTGATTACCGCTATCGTTTGGTGGTCGAACCGATCGCCGCGATGGCCGTGGGCAGTGCACTAGCAATCGGCTGGGGACGCTTTGGTGGCCTGCAACCCGATTTGAGCCTGCAACCCGATTTGATAGGAGAGATCGATCCGTGACGACCGATCACCACAACAACGACATCGAATTATCGGTCGTGATGCCATGCTTGAACGAAGCCGATACGGTGGGCATCTGCGTGGAGAAAGCGGTTCGAGCGATGCGCGAAGCCTCCATTCATGGTGAAGTGGTGCTGGCCGACAATGGCAGCACCGACGATTCCAAACAAATCGCCGTCGACAACGGAGCCCGGACCATCGATGTGACCCAGCGTGGCTACGGCGCCGCACTGATGCACGGAATCGAAGCCAGTCGTGGCAAGTATGTTCTGATGGGCGACGCGGACGACAGTTACGACTTCCTGGAAATCCCGTCTTTTATCGAAGAACTGCGAAAGGATTTTGATCTTGTCCAAGGCTGCCGCCTGCCTCGCGGTGGCGGCACTGTCTTGCCCGGTGCGATGCCGTTTCTCCATCGTTGGTTTGGCAATCCAGTTCTGTCCTGGTTGGTCCGGCAGATGTTCAAGATCCCAATCAACGATGTCTATTGCGGCATGCGAGGATTCAAAAGGACCCTGTATGATCGTCTGGATCTGCGTTCGCCGGGAATGGAGTTCGCCACCGAGATGATCATCAAAAGCGGATTGCATGATGCGTCGATGAGCCAGGTGCCGATCACACTGCATCCCGATGGCCGCCAGGAACATGGCCCCCACCTGCGAACCTTTCGTGACGGTTGGCGAACCCTTCGTCTATTCCTTGTCTTCAGTCCCAAGTGGACCTTCTTTCGTCCCGGTTTGATCTTGGTGGCTCTCGCATTGGTTGGATACGTATTAGCCATCCCGCAAATCAAAGTCTTCGGGGCCGCACTGGATGTTCACACGTTGTTGATTGCGAGCCTCGCTGGGCTGTTGGGTTGGCAATGCATTTTGTTGGCCGCATTGGCCAAGATCTTTGCCGGCCGCGAAGGCATGATGCCCCAGGACGAACGTCTGGAAAACCTGACCGTAGAAAAAGGTCTGACCTTCGGATTATTGGCTGGTATCACCGGAATCCTTTTCATCGCCGTCGTCGTTTGGCGTTGGTGGCAAACCGATTTTGGGCCGCTCGATTATCCCGTTACCATGCGATGGGTCGTGCCCGGTGTCACGTTGGTCGCCCTCGGTTTCCAAACCGGCATGGCATCGTTGATGGCGGGTGTTTTAAAAATGCAGCGATCGCGAACCATCGACGACGCATCATGAGCCAAGACAGTCAATCGGCGCCGATGATCGAGCACGTCCCCCGAGGGCAGATGTGTTGCGATCCTCAGTGGGAGGCCGCCTACAAGCGATTTGAAACCCCCGAAGAAGAAATCGCTAAGTTCACCAAGCGACTCAAGCGATTCGGTTTTGAATCGTTGCCAAAAGATGCTCGCATCAACGAAATATTTTGTGGACGCGGCGGCGGATTGGTTGCATTGCAGCGACTCGGCTTCACCAACCTGGACGGCACCGACCTTTCGGACACGCTACTTGCCGAATATCGTGGCCCGGCAACGCTTCATTTGGCCGATTGTCTAAGCATGCCCTTTGACGACGATGCTTACGACATCGTCATTGTCCAAGGCGGTTTGCATCATTTACCCAAACTGCCCGACGATTTGGACCGTTGCCTGGGCGAAGTCAAACGAATCCTTCGCGAAGACGGCACGTTCTATGTCATCGAACCGTGGCGGACACCGTTTCTGACATTCGTCCACTTGGTTGTCGAACAACCATGGATGCGAAAGGTTTATGCAAAAGGTGACGCGCTCGCAGCGATGACCGATCGAGAACGAGTCACGTATGAACAATGGCTTGGACAACCCAACGAGATCGTGGATGTCTTCAGCCAACACTTTGCCCCGGTCCAGTTGCGAACCGCCTGGGGCAAACTAGCCTACATCGGCAAACCACTTTCGTAAAAGCCAACGGTGGCTTGTTGCCATCGTCGATCTCGCACGGACGCCGATGCGTGACCCGTGATTGCAAAAAGTCACAGTTGCGAATCACTCTTTCTTCAGTCGCCAAATGCCTTTCGAAACCGGCGTGACGACGTGCCCAATCCGCTGACCCAATTTTTCGACATACTCCTGAGCACCAACTCGGTCGTCCATGATGATGGTGACACCCTGCCGCTGAATCCATTGATCGACGCCTGGTTCATCCGACCAATCGACAGCGTCATAGTAGGCTTGCCACTGCTGTAGGAATGGCTCACCGAACAGAGCCAATGCGTTTCCTTCGCCGTACAATTCAGGCCACCAAACGGCTTGCCGTAATTCCCAGTACGTGATTCGATCAAAGTAATGCAAAATCAAGACACGATCGGATTGGCGCAAATACGCTGGCACGTCCGGCACCGGACCTGCATCGATCGAAAAACGCGACAAGACCCGTCGCGTCTTTTCAGGCTCATCAACAGCGTAGATGTCAAACAGGCTGTGGAGGACCGGGACTTGGAATAGCAAAGTGTGCTGGCCCTGTGAGACGTGCCAAGCCTGAGAGGCCAAATGGAACACCAGTAGCGCTGCAGCGACAGATCCCAACGCCCGTCTGGCGGTGCGAGGCAGAACACCTGAACGCCGGATTCCCATCCAAATGGCCGACAAACATCCAGCAATGGCCACGATCGACGGCAAGAATGCGAACCAGTGCAACCGTTCGAAACCGCGATAAAGATGCGGTCGCTGCGTCAAAAACAGCGACGATCCGGCAAATAATAGCCACAACATAATCAGCGAAACCATCACCGCCATCCAACTCCGCCATGGGCCGATCCCGATCGATCGGCGTCGGATCAAAAGCACGCCCACCCAGAGAGCACCTGCCAGCGGCAACATGACCAGCGCGCTACAGGTCCACAACATTCGCGGTCGCAGTCGCAATGTTCCTTGATTCCACTGGGTCGTATCGAGTTCGACGCCGGCGTCGGGGACGGTCGCGTAATGACCATCCCAATGATGAAGCCTGCGACCTGTTTGGCTAGACACGGTCGCGTCGTGATGAATGATCGTTTCGATCTCATGATGGTACGCCTGCGCGCCACCAGAGGTGAACACAAACAAGAACATTGCCAAGGCCAAACCGCCGCCGAACAAACTGCGCAACAACCCCGATCGATTCAACTGCGCGGAACTGATGACTGCCATGGGAATCAGCAAACACAGATAGATGGACGTCATCGGGTGAATCGTGATGCACAACGGAGTCATCAATACCAACAACGCCCAAACTTTGATTTCACCCAATCGCAGACAACGGTGAAAAATCCAGAGCCAAGCGGGTATCAACCAAAAGAGTGCAAAGTCTTTATCCAAACACAAGTTATTAGCCAACCGCATCGCGTAGACGTACGCGTTGTAGCTGCGGAACCACAGCGTGACCGGTCCGATGATCGCCAGGGCAACAAGCCACATTGAAACGCGACGACCGGCATATCGCTGGACACAAAGCGAAAACATCAACAATGAAATGACTGCTATCGGAATGGTCGCCCAACGCTTGACGATGCCTTCGACCGGCAATCGCGTCACGTCACCCATCAACGAGAACCAAACGTGGTAGGCGTTGGCATCCCATCGCGGCATCGGATCGTCGATTCCCCAAGTGGTCATCCCGATCGCACTGGGCGAAAAACTTCGCTCCTGCGCCATATCGATTTGCTGCAGCAAGAATTGCTCGATGTCGTTGCTATGAGGCACGCGCCATGCCGCGGCAATCAACAGCAACATCGCGATGGACAAAATGACTTGACCGCAATGCAGTCGATAATGGGACAATCGGTGCAGCGGCAATCGATTCACTGGCGATCCAGAACGACGTAGCTGGACGCCGCGAGCGACCATGGCAGCCAACGCCACGAACGCAAACGCGATGTAGTAAGCATCGAATCCGAGACCCAGTCGACTCGCCGGCCAGGCCAACCAGACATGGATCACAAAAGCAAGAATCGATGTCAGTGCATACCGGGTCGCCAGAGCACCCCCGATCGGCATCCATCGTGCCGACAACAGCCAGCCCGGCAGCAGAAACAGCGTGAACACCCCAAATAGTCTCAGGTCACCTTGATCCAAGCCTCCCGCGACTGCCATCACGCTCAAGACCACGGCGTGAATCGCCAGCAGCCATGCGAGATCGGCGACGACGGCGAGCCACGGCGCACGTGACCCGCGTCGAAACATGCCGGAGCTATCGCCGTCGATCCGTCGCGAATCTACCGCCTCGGTCGTGTGTTGAAGTGGATTGTTTATCGACTGATCCGTGACTGGTGAATCGGGAGTGGCTGAAAGTGGGGATGCGTGGTCTGATTCGTCCAGCGCATGGTATCCGCGCCGGCCTGCAATCGCAATTTGGACGCCGCCGGGGTACAAATAGACGTCGCACTATCGGCTCGCATCGTCAAACGGATGCCGCCGGTACGCACAACCGCATGAGTCACAATACTTTCACAAATCGTTATCGGTCATCCATCCATGCAGTCGGTCACTCTCGTTATCCCCGCTTATAACGAAGCCGGAGCGATTCGTGATGTGGTGCAAAAAGCTCGCGATGTGTTTCGTGATGCTCAGATGGATGCAGAGATCGTGGTCGTCGTCGATGGAGCGACCGATACGACTGCTACGGAAGCATCGACTGTTGCCGATCTGGTTCTCGAGCATCCGCAGAACATGGGGTACGGACGCAGCTTAAAAACGGGCATCATTGCTGCCAAGCATGACCTGATTGCAATCGCCGACGCTGACGGAACCTATCCGGTCGAACGATTGCCCGAGATGATCGAGCTATCCGATCGATTCCATATGGTCGTCGGCGCAAGAACCGGTGCGTTCTATCAAGGCGGTTTCGCCAAGCGGTTGGGGCGGATCGTCTTTCGGTACTTAAGCGAATTTGCAGCCGGTCAGCACATCCCCGACATCAATTCGGGATTGCGGGTCTTCCGGCGCGGCGAAATCATGCCTTTTTTCAGCGTCATCAGTGCCGGGTTCTCGTTCACCACGACCAGCACGTTGGTGTACCTGCTAAATGACCGCTACGTACACTACATTCCAATTCAGTACCATCGTCGCGAAGGCAAATCGAAAGTTCGACATTTTCGCGATTCGCTACGCGCGTTACAAATCATCGTCGAAGCAATCTTGCGTTGTAATCCCATCAAGATTTTCTTGTTGTTGATCCTCCCGTTTGTTGGTTTGGGATTGTTTTCGCTATTCGTTGCGATCTTTTCCGGGCACGCCAGTTGGTGGCTTGCCAGTGTCGCGTCGTTTTGCACGTCGGGCATTGTTCTTGGCATGGGATTCTTGGCGGTGTCGACGATGTCACGACGACGGCTTTCAGATGACATCCATCGTGTCGCCCGCGCGAAACTGCAGGAACCCGGTAGCGGCCCCCAACTTGGCGACGATCAGGACCGTAGCGACGATCAGGACCCTGGCGACGGTCAGGACCCTCGTGAAGACCGGGGACCGACTGATGAATCAGCCTGACGGCAGTGAAACCTCCGAGTTGCCCACCGGGTTTCAGACGATGAGCCCGGCGATGGCCGACATGCGTGCCTACCCGGCGTACCTGTTTCGACAAGTCGCACCCTATTTGCAAGACCGTGTCTGGGAGATTGGTGTCGGACACGGCACCTACACCCGTTGGCTGCGTGATGCCGACAAAATGGTGTTGGCCACTGATATCGATCAGCAATGCTTGGACGATGTCAGCGAACGTTTTGCCGACGACGACAAAGTGCAAACTGCGATGGTCGATCTAACCGACCAGTCAACGATTCAATCGCAAAAACCCTTCCAAGCCAATTCGATTTTATGTCTGAACGTGCTGGAACATATCCAGGACGACCAACAAGCTCTCAACTGGTTGCGTCAAAATGTTGCCGCCGACGCCGTGATGGGACTCATCGTGCCGGCCCATCCGCAACTGTTTGGTCGAATGGACAGCGAAGCGGGACATTTTCGTCGCTACACGCGGCGATCATTGACCGACGTATTTCAACAAGCTGGTTGGCGAATTCAGCAAACTCGATACCTCAATGTGCTTGGTGCCGCCGGATGGTGGTATCACAATCGTTGGCGCAAGGATGCTGGGTTGGCTGACGATTCGGTCAACGGCCAAATGCGTTCGGCCGACCGCTGGTTACCGCGAGTCGCACGTGTCACCGACCCGCTGACCCAATGGTTTGCTGGCTTGAGTGTGATGGCGATCGCGCACGCGAAATAGCCTCCCACGCCAATCCAGCAAACCTTCATTCACCCAGGACTGCGACCAGCATGTGTGGAATCGCGGGAATTCATTCCTACGACCGATCGTCTACAGTGCCGCTTGATGCGGACATTGGCCTGCAGATGGTCGACGCGCTGTCGCACCGCGGTCCCGACGACGGCGGCTTACTGGTGGCTCCTGAGCTATTGCTCGGTCACCGACGACTTTCCATCCTGGATCTATCCGACGCCGGTCATCAGCCGATGTCTGATCAGAACCAGAACTGTTGGATTGTGTTCAATGGAGAGATTTACAATTTCGCCGACTTGCGCGTCGAACTGGAATCCGTTGGGCATAAATTTCGATCGGGAACCGACACCGAAGTCATTTTGCGTGGCTACCTGCAATGGGGACGCGACGTCGTTCACCGACTCAATGGCATGTTCGCGTTTGCCATTTGGGACCGGCGAGATTCGTCGTTGTGGTTGGTGCGTGATGCGGTGGGAGTCAAGCCGCTATTCATCCGTGACGACGGTCAACAGATTTGGTTTGGCTCGGAGATCAAAGCCATCTTGGCGGATTCGAGCGTCCCACGAAAACCAGATTGGAACGGACTGAACGCGTTCTTGACGTTTGGCTACACGCCTGCACCGGCAACCGGATTTAGTGGGATTGAGCAAATTCAACCAGGCCATTCACTGGTGGTGCAAGACGGTCACGTTACAAAAAAAAGATGGGCATCGCTGCCTTACGGGGACCACACAGAGAACTGGTCCGCAGAGGAG
>JABDKS010000692.1 GCA_013002105.1 Pirellulaceae bacterium
CCTCCGCAACAATCTCCCTTTGACCGACTGCGACGACAGCGAATGCTACTGAAAGCGAAAGGCATAGCGTAAAAAACTTTGTTAGTCTCATAAGGTTCATCTTTGTGGACGCGAAACGACTTTGAACAACGGCGTGACCGATAGGTTACAACGCATTTTGACCATCGACGATTACCCCCGCAAATGATCTCCCATGCCAACAGAGAATCTTACTCGATTCACTCTCTCGCTGCCCACACTTCTCGGCGTCACGATCTTGCTCGCATCTGCGTCGCAGATTTTGGCGGCCGAGAAGTCAACGCGTCCGAACATCGTCTTGGTCATGACGGACGACCAAGGAATTGGTGACCTAAGCTGTCATGGAAATCCGATTCTGCAGACCCCGGCAATCGATTCGTTTTCCAACGCGAGCACAGCGATCGAGAGGTTTTACGTCAGCCCCGTGTGCGCTCCAACACGTGCGAGTTTGATGACGGGCAGGTATGCGTATCGAACCGGTGTCGTCCATACCTCGCGCGGAGGCGCGCTGATGCGCGGTGACGAAAAGACCCTCGCCGAATACTTATCCGAACTTGGATATCAAACAGGAATTTTTGGAAAATGGCATCTCGGAGATAACTTTCCGATGCGTCCGCAGGACCAAGGTTTTTCGCGAACCCTGGTTCACAAATCGGGCGGCATCAGTCAGTCGCCGGACCCGGACAACAGCTATTTCGATCCAACGTTGTACGATGACGGCCACCGAGTGCAGAAACGTGGATATTGCACCGATCTGTTCTTTGATGCGGCGATCGATTTCATCCGCGATCATCATCAACAGCCATTTTTTGTCTATCTACCAACCAACACACCGCATACTCCGCTACAAGTTGACCAGAGTTACGCCCAACCATTTATGGATCAGGGCGTCGATGACGCGACCGCGAAAATTTATGGGATGATCGTCAACATCGACGAAAACTTTGGTCGATTGTTGACGGCGCTCAAGGAAGAAAGTGTCGTCGATAACACGATCGTTATTTTCATGACCGACAATGGTGCAAACGGCAAACGGTTCAACGCGGGATTTCGCGATCACAAAGCGAGCATTTACGAGGGTGGCATTCGCGTACCGTTCTTCATTCGCTGGCCAAACGGATTCCCCGGTGGTCGGAAACTCGATGCGATGGCAGCGCACATTGACCTTCTTCCCACGCTGCTAGCGGCTGCCGGCGGCGAACTCGACTCGAAACGAACGACAGATGGACGTAGCCTGTTACCATTGCTGACCACGCGGACGAAGATCGATCATTCCCGCACATTCTTTTTGCAATGCCACCGCGGAAATTTGCCCGTTCGATATCATCATGCCGCGATCATTGATCAGCAGTATAAGCTGCTGCTGTATCCAGGCACCTTTGGGAAGTGGGGATTCGAGCCGTCAATAACTCAACCGACCGTGGAGCTTTACGACCTGCTGGACGATCCAGGCGAGAAAATGAACCTGGTCGCCACGAAGCCCGGTGTCGTGACGCAACTCCGCAAGCGTTACGACCAATGGTTTGACGATGTCGCTGCAAAGTGCCACCCCGGCCGAATCGCACTTGGCCATCCCGCCGAGACGCCGCAAGTCCTAAGTTGTTATCAAGACAGCCAATGGCAGGACAATGCACCCCGTGGATGGCTCGTCACCGTGGACCGGGACAGGACCGTGGACATTTCCGTCGACGATCGGTTTGGCATCCAATCGCTAACGCTCACCTACAACGGCGAACCACTGCCGGCTGAACCGACGCCCGACTCCAAGCTTCGCGTGCGACTGAAGGCGGGCGATGGTGTCCTGCATGCTATCCGCACCAATTCCGAACAGGTTCAGGATCGCAACCTGCGGTATTTCAATCTGCTGATTTCGCCCGTCGATCCGTGACAGCGCGGTGGGATCGGTTAGTCTTCGGTGACGTGTTCGCCATTGCCATGAACGAGAATTTTTCGACAGTTACCCGATTCCACCACCGCTTCACTGTTCAAACGCGAGAACAAATTGCCGGAGATCACGACTGCAACGCAGCTTTCTAACAGGATCCCGGATGCTTCGTTTGGATTCTGCTCTGTCTTTGTCGGCTTGTCCGACCTCTTTTGCTGCAATTTGCCTTTGTCGTCGTGACCAACCCATGTGTCGCTGAAGTTATTGCCGCTGATCGTGATGCTACCGGAGTGTCGACGAACCGCGATGGCGATCTTCTTGACAATCGTGAATGTGTTAGCGGAAATCGCGCACCCGTGTGCGTCTCGTAGATCAATGCCGCCGCTGAAATCATGCGCGATCACATTGGCAGACAGTGTAATTCCGTAGCAATCACGATCTAAAACAATCGCCCAGCCTTCGCACTCCTCGATCATGTTTCCCGCGACAACCGAACCATAGGTATTTTCGATCACCACGCCGTTTCCCAAGTGATCGTCTAGGTTGTTCCCATTCATAGTCAGATTGAATGAATCGACGCAACGAACCCCATCCTGGTTTTCTTCGAATTGGTTAGACGAAACAATGATGTCATGACACCCTTCGATCGCCAGTCCACACTTTTTGTTGTAAGTGAACAAGCAATCGCTCACACGCGGGTCTTCGTAACAGAAATGGAGTCGCAATCCGTCGCCACCGTGGTGGCTACTGGTGACAGAATCGATGTGCAGTTCTTCGATATATCGGGCATCAATCCCGGCGCCACTTTTGTCGTTTCCGGTGACACGCAAATTGGCCACATTGACCCGCCACAAACGGTTTTTGGAAGGTGTGGTTTTGCCGACGAAGTCGGGGTGTTCGATCAGAATCGCCGGTCTCCCCTCCGTATTCTTGTTGATCAAATGAGTTGCCGTCCCCGCGCCTTCGATTCGCGTATCGCCCGTTCGGATTCGTAATGGCTCGTTCAATTCATGCGTTCCCGGTGGAATCCTGAGCACACCGCCCGTCTTGGGAATCGCGTTGGCCGCTTCTTGCAGGGTCGAATATGCACCGGCATCAATCACACCAGGCACGGCGCTATCGGCAACAGCCATAGGGAGAATCGTTGCGAGAACGACGATGGCAAACAGAACGGAGGCACGGTTCATCACGGGCTCGATGTATTAGGTGGGATGATGGGAAGATCATCCGACAGGACGTCTGACACGAACACGCATTGTATACTCGCCCGGTACTCAGCGTGGCCCATTACCCCCGACGGACAACTTGACATGCTTGATCGACGCCGCATGGTTCAATCACTTGCAGGAATACTGGCTGGAGCATCCGTAGGGAATTTCTCGCGGCGAGGATCAGCGCAGGACCTCGATACTTCGCGAGAGTCATCAGGAGAAGGTCCAACGCGTCAGCTTACAACGCGACTGAACCCCAAGATTCAATCATCGCGTGACGCAGCATTGAAGCTCCTGAAGCCTACGACATCCGAGCTGGAGCGTGGTCTACGGTTGCATGCCGAGTCGCTTGTCTTTGATGCTTATGGATTCGGCCCACGCGCGGCAGTCGATGGAGATGCTTTGGCCGCTGCGTCAGCCGCCGGAGCATCAGCGGTCGAGCTGAAGGACCTGCGCGAAGAGATGACAATGACTCGCTTTGTCACCGACCCGGTAGAACAACAAGAATTTCGCGATGCGTGGCGCGCGTCCGGCGTCACTTGTGTCTTTAACAATGCGGGCGAAGAAGGCCAAGACCCGCTACGTCTGATCAAGCGACTCGCGCGACACACCTACACGACCGATCTATTGCGTGGCTTCGTTTTCAAGGCAGCAGTGCCCGACGACGTGCTGACAGCCAAAAAGGAATCGCGTCACTGCTACTATCTAACCGGAAACGGTGTTCCTCTGAGACAACAATGGTTGTCGGTCGAAGACGAATTGCGCTTCGTACGCGTCTTCTATCAGTTGGGCATACGAATGATGCATTTGACCTATCAAAGGCGAAACATGATCGGCGACGGATGTGGTGAGGAAAGCGACGCCGGTTTGAGCGACTTTGGTAAACGGGCGATTGTCGAGATGAATCGAATCGGTGTGATCCCCGATTGTGCTCACAGCGGCTGGACGACGAGCCTCCAATCTGCTCAGGTTTCGTCGCGCCCGGTGGTAGCGAGTCATTCAACTTGCGGCGGTGTTTACAATCATTTCCGAAGCAAGCCGGATGAAGTCATTCGCGCGATCGTTGACTCAGGCGGGTACATCGGGATCTGCTGCATTCCAAGATATCTGCGCCGAAGCGGTGACATCCGCGCGCTCTTAGATCACATCGATTATGCGATTGCAAAGTTCGGACCCGAATCCGTCGCTATCGGAACCGACGTCGCCTACACTTCGCAAAACTCGGCGGCTGAACAATCCAAAGTGCCGAAACGAGCAAAACAACGGGAAGAATTCCGAATGCTTTGGCCAAAAGACGACTTCAAAACCACCAAGGAGATGAATGAAAGTCTGGCTTGGACCAATTGGCCACTGTTCACGGTGGGATTGCTGCAGCGCGGACACAGCGACGATGTGATCCGCAAGGTCATCGGCGGAAACGTGATGCGAGTCATCAAGGCGTCGATCTGACGGACATTTCCGCAAACGAAACGCATGGTTAAAGCATCATCGACAATCCATCACGCACATCACGCGATCAGATCTTCGATCACTTTGCCGCCGAATTGGCTGAGTTGCTTAAATCGTCCGGCGTGGTAGTACGTTAGTTTGTTGTCGTCCAAGCCGAGCAGTCGCAACAGCGTTACGTGCACGTCGCGAAGCGGATGGACGTTTTCGACAGCTTCGCCACCAATCTCATCGGTCGCCCCGACGGTGTGCCCCGCTTTGACACCGCCACCGGCAAACCACATGGTCATCGCTTTGGCGTTGTGATCACGACCGTAGGATTTGCCTCCACCACGTAAGCCGTTATCTGGCGTGCGTCCAAACTCGCCACAGAAAAATACGAGCGTGTCTTTCAGTAGATCGCGCTGCTTCAGATCTTTCAGCAATGCAGCGATCGGGCGATCCACACTGCGAATCAGCGATCCATGTGCGCGCTCGATGTAATCGTGACTGTCCCAGTTTCCCGCATACGCCTGAACAAAGCGGACGCCCTTTTCTACCAACCGGCGTGCCAGAAGGCACTTACGACCGAATGCATCGGTTTTCGCATCACCGATGCCATACATCTCCAACATCGCCTGTGATTCTCCCTCCAAATCCAGGATGCCGGGGACTTCCGTTTGCATACGGTACGCCAGTTCGTACGATCCCATCCTCGCTGCCAAATCCGTCCGACCAGGCCGTTCTTGCAAATGCTGCTCGTTCAACGATGCCAGCAGATCCAAATTGGCCCGCTGACGCTCGGCGGTCACCCACGATGGCGGATTCAAATCCAAAATCGGGCTGCCTTTGGGCCGCAACGGTGTTCCTTGATACTGCGCTGGCAAAAAGCCGTTGGACCAGTTTGCCGCGCCACCTTGCGGATAACTCGATCTTGGCAGAACCACAAATCCGGGCAAGTTTTCGTTGTCCGTACCCAAACCGTACGTCACCCAGGAACCTACACCCGGATCGCCGCCAAAACGGTTGCCCGTGTTGATGTGATAACAGGCCGTCGGATGATTGACCGATTCAGCCTGAGCGCCTCGATAAAAGCAGATGTCGTCGACTTGTTTCTGCAGATGAATCCAGGGTTCACTGATATCCGCCCCGCACTGACCCGCCTTGATAAACTTGAACGGAGATTTCACAAAGTACCGCTTGCCCGACGACATCGCGCTCTGTTCTTCCCCGCCGCGCGTGAACTCTTGCAAGTGCCGCGAAGTCAACTCGGGTTTAGGGTCAAACGTATCGATATGCGAAGGCCCGCCTTCCATCATCAAGAAGATGCA
>JABDKS010000715.1 GCA_013002105.1 Pirellulaceae bacterium
GTCGCTAGAGCGTACGCGACAACGATAGCCGCTCGTCGGGGCCAAAAACCGTTGTTTGTACAGGGCCCGTGGCTTGCGATATTGACGCACCAATCAGCAGGTTATCGACCGCTCGTGTGCTTGTGCAATAGTTTCGTAACGGCGTGCTGACGATGGGCTGACGCCCGATCCACTGGAGTCTGCCCGTTGTTGTCGCGGAGCATGGCGTCGGCGCCGTGCTGAAGCAGAACGCGGACCGATTTGGTATCACCCTGGGTGCAGGCTTCGTGTAGCGGCGATCGGCCATCGGTATCTTTGAAATTGACCAGATCGGGATGCCGAGCAAGAATTTGCTTCACCGATTCCGAGTCATAGCTATAGGCGGCACGAAACAGGTCCCGAGCATTCTGGTCGTCTGAATCGACGAGATCATCTACGGCACCGTGTTTCACGAGCAATCGACAAATCTCCTTGTGCTTGCGCTGGCCCGCGAAGTGAATCGGATTCCCATCGTCCTGTGTCACGCCGGCACCGTGATGGATCAGCACCGCCACCGTGTCGAGGTGACCGCGATAGGCCGCGAATACGATCGGAGTCCATTGCCCCGGATCGGAGGGACCGTCCAGGTCAGCACCGTAGTCAATCAACAGTTCAGCCACCTTCGACTGTCCCCGACTCGCAGCGACATGTAGTGGGGTCAGGTTCTTTGCATCACGAACTCCAACAAGCGAGGCATCACCATCGAGCAATCGTTTCACCGCCGCAACATCGCCATGAAACGCGGGTGCAAAAATAGGATGGTTGGCCATGATCGCTACTGCAACTTGCTCGAGTAATCTAAATACTTATGAAGGCCACATCCTGCCATGCGACTCCGTTGCCAATTAGATTTCCTTTTGCAACGTGTATTTTGTGATTCCATTTGCGAACCCTTGGATCTCCAATGCGACTCGATAGCCGCGGTGTTGGTAAAAACCGGGAGCCTGAAACGTGAACGTTTCCAGGTAGATCAGTTCGCATCCGCGTTGTTTTGCCTCCCGTTCAAATCGACTCATCAGTTCGGTTCCTAAACCTTGACTTCGTGCTTCGGCGGTGACCCAAAGTTGTTGCAGCTCGCAACACAGCCCCCAACTCCGACCGACAGCACCGCCTTTGAGTTGTCCGTCGTCGGCGCGACCAATGATCGCGATTGGTCGTACGTTGCGAATTTCGGGTACCGCGAGATTGTGCTGCTCAATGCCGGTGTCAATCTCATCAAGGTCGCGTCTCGCGGCTTGGTCACTGCACTCAAATGTGAACGTCATGACGACGACTCTCATCCTGAAGAAGGCAAGAATTACATAATAATTTTTATAGTCTCAGGATCGCCGATTCAGTCGTGGCCAGACCGCCGCCCCGCGGAAAAACCTTTGTTGTGCAACTCCGTCGACTACGAAATCAGTGTTCGCCCCTGGTAGCTCACACTGAAATCGGCAAGACCAGCAACATCGGGGTGCCGAAGCAATCTCTGAACCATCATCCTGACGTGTTCGTCACTAAAAGCGCGATGAAACCGGATATCAATTTGCCTGCGTTTGATCGTCGCTGCCAATGCATCGCCAAGTGAATCGTCTTGGTAACAGAGTCCAGGCTCCGTCGCGTCGCGATGTTCGGTCGTCCGGGGAAAAAAGTGGGCGGCCGTGTCATTGATAATCAACTTGATGAAATAACCGTCCGACTCCAGGGACGTTCGCAGAAAATCCGCGCCGATAATTTTCATTTCTTCCACAGCCCGTTGTGAACGCCACCGAGAATGTCGATTGCAACATGTCCGTGACCAGGGAGTTCCATCACCGCGTGCGCCGGTATCCGCTCAATGCGCCAGTGTCCACTCAATGCGCCGGTGTCCATTGAATTCGTCGTCAACAGGGATAGTCTACCGTGCAAAATGCGAAGTCACAAATTCGGTTCTGCATCAAGCCGACGAATCCAGCTACGGTCCCCGTTATTCGTCGTGATCTTGCACATCGATTGGAGGCAGTAATTTATCGAGCACGACGGTGGGAAGGTTCCAAAAGCGAACCGGCGTGATTGCCCCGTCGACTCGATACAAAGACAGGTGCGTCGAATACGCCATCGAACCAGCAAAGAGTGCAAACAGAAATCCAATCGCCGAGATGACATTGAACATAAAGACATTCAATTCGCTAACCAACAACCACCCGCAAACGATGGCCTGTGCTATTAATGCGGCGGTAACAAACGATCGTCGCGGACCGCGGTAGTGTACCGAGGCCGTCCCCAGAATCGACAGGATTGCGACATGCCCAATCACGAAATGATAGGCAACAAGATGGTCGACACCCAACGCGTTCGAGACGGCGAATGCGAGACCGGAGTACGCGGTGAACGCGATGAGATGTCGCAGTGTGAAACGGAACAATGTAATGTGCTTCCATTCGGACGATGACAAGCGTGATCGCAATCAACCCGGTAGAACCCGACCACAATCGAGGCGGACTGGGGAGGCCCGAATCGCCATTCAACCGGACGTAGTTTACAGCGTCGTTTGACTGACGTAACCATTGGATATCGGAACCCGTGCGGGCCCCGCC
>JABDKS010000779.1 GCA_013002105.1 Pirellulaceae bacterium
GGATACCGTGTACGTAGAACGTCACGGCAAGCTGGAATCAACCCGTGTCAAGTTTGCCAACAATGATCACTTGCTGAAAATCATTCAGCGAATCGTATCGGCGGTAGGCCGCCGGATCGACGAAACGAGCCCGATGGTCGATGCCCGGTTGGCTGACGGCAGTCGTGTTAACGCGATTATTCCTCCCTTGGCACTCGACGGTCCGCTGGTCTCCATTCGACGTTTTGGTAGTCGGCCCTTGGGCGTCGACGATTTGTTGAGGAATGAATCGATAACACCCGACATGTTGGAATTTTTGTCGGCCTGCGTTCGGGGCGGTTTGAACGTAATTATTTCGGGTGGAACAGGCAGCGGTAAAACCACGCTTCTAAATATCCTTTCCAGTTTCATTCCATCGGATGAACGTGTCGCGACGATTGAGGACGCAGCGGAACTGCAGTTGCAGCAACCACATGTGATCCGGATGGAAACGCGACCGGCCAATATCGAGGGCAGCGGCGCGGTGACGACTCGCGACTTGGTTCGCAATGCACTACGAATGCGTCCGGACCGAATTGTGGTCGGCGAGTGTCGTGGTCCCGAAGCATTGGACATGCTCCAGGCGATGAACACAGGTCATGACGGCAGTTTGACGACCATTCACGCCAACACGCCTCGCGACGCGATCAGTCGACTCGAGATGATGGTCGAAATGGCTGGCTTTGATGTACCGGTCGTCACCATACGTAAGCAAATCGCCGCGGCGGTCAACATCGTCGTGCAAGCCGTACGCCTTACCGGCGGGGCTCGCAAAATCGTCAAGATCTCGGAAGTAACGGGGATGGAAGGCGACGTGTTAACGATGCACGACTTGTTCACGTTCCGCCAAACCGGACTGGACGATCACCGTCGTGCTCAAGGGTACTATTCGACAACAGGGATTCGACCGCAGGTACTCGATCAACTTGCCACCGTGGGATGTGCCTTGCCCACGGAACTCTTTGAAGAACGCATTCTCAATCAGGGTCCCGCGGAGGAGTTTCGTCAATGATAACGACCAATACGATCCTGACCGGTCTGACTTTTCTCGCCGTCTTTTTCGGTGTCTTCGGATTCAATTTACTTGTTTCGGATGTGCTGGAACGATCACGCAAGCGAAGGCTCAAAGAGCTGGAATCCGAAATGCTCGCCCGGCAAAAAGTGCGGGCGCGCGACACCGTTCAAGCCTTCAATTCGGCTTCGCTGGGAAAGTTGGTTCAAGAGGCAGAGATGGATCAGCTGAACGAGCGACAAACCATGGCCGAACGGCTCGAAGCCATGTGTGATCGGGCCGATCTGCATTGTTCCCCGGTGATCCTATTTGCATCCGGTGCCGCGATTTCTGCCACCGGGGCCGCAGTTGTTTACATTTTGACGCGAAATGTCGCCTACGCCGTTGGGATCGCGATTCCTATTTCGATGTTGCCGTTTCTGTATGTCGCCTATCGGCAGCACAAACGAACCGAAATGCTACGAAGCCAATTACCCGATTCATTGGAATTGATGAGCCGCGTGTTGCGTGCCGGCCAAACGATCACGCAAGCGATGAAGGTTATCTCAACGGAATTTCATGCACCGATCGCCAGTGAGTTCGCTCTTTGTTACGAACAGCAGAACCTTGGCCTTAGTGCGGAGATGGCGCTTCGAGACTTATCACGCCGAACGCGAATTCTTGAGATACAAATCTTCGTGATGGCCTTGATGGTTCACCGCCAGACCGGTGGGAATCTGACTGAACTGCTTGACCGGCTTGCCGACCTGATTCGCAAGAGATACCGCATGCGGGGCAAGATTCGTTCGCTGACGGCAGAAGGTCGATTGCAAGCGGTGATTTTGCTCGCGCTGCCGGTGTTCATGTACATCCTGCTGTTGGTAATCAGTCGTGAATATGCGTTGGAACTATTGAATCATCCGGGATTGATCGCCGGTGCTTTAGTGATGATGGGACTGGGGGCACTTTGGATTCGAAAAATCGTCAATTTTGATTTTTAGGCAACTCCACGGATTTACTATTTTCGAGTAATCGAAGGAAATGTGAAATGATTCTTGCCAGTTCATACAGCCTGTTGATCGCTGGTTCCGCGTTTGTCGTGATGACCAGCTTGATCATTCTTGTATTTGTCTATTCAGGATTGGGCGTTCCGGCGGTCAATCGACGCGTGCAGTCATTGCAGTCCGATTCGCCAAATGCCGGTAAAGGTACCGCCGGCCGCAAGCGAAAGCCGACGCGCGGCGAAGGGCAGAAGGAACGGACCGTTGGATTGACCGAGCGGATTGTCCAAGCCGGGTTGTACCGCAAAGAATCGATCGCCGTTTACTCAACGGTACGGATTGTTCTGATGTTGGGACCGATGGTGATGGGCGTCGTGGTGGGTCAGTTGGGATTGGTGCCTCCCGGACTGGGAATTGTGTACGGCATCATTGCGGGAGTTTTTGGAACGTTGGCGCCAAGTTTTTGGTTGGATTATCGCAAGTCAAAACGCCAAATGCGGATGCGACGTGCGTTGCCCGATGCGCTGGACATTATTGTTACCTGCGTCGACGCCGGTTTGAGTGTTCCCGCTGCGATCAGTCGCGTGTCGCGTGAACTTCGAACGGCGCACCCAATGTTGGCCACCGAAATGGCCATCTGCCAGCGGGAGATTCAGCTCGGGGCGTCGACGGGCGTGGCGTTGCAACGTTTCGGACAACGATTCGATTTAGAAGAAGTTCGTAGTTTGGCGTCAGTCATTCAACAGGCTGAAAAATTTGGCGCATCAATCACGAATGCTCTGCGTGTTCATGGCGAAACATTGCGTGATAAACGTTTTCAGCGTGCCGAAGAAAAAGCACAGCAAGCAGGCGTCAAAATTGTATTTCCGACCATCCTCTGTATTTTCCCGTCCTTATTTATTGTGTTGGCTGGTCCAGCGGTCGCCAGGATCTATTCCATGTTTGAAACGATTGGTCAGTAGCGATTACCGAAAGTAGTTGAGGGTCCTCATTGCATGTCTGGTACACAACCCACAAT
>JABDKS010000780.1 GCA_013002105.1 Pirellulaceae bacterium
GGCGGCCCGCCAACTTGCCAACCGGGGCTGGGAAATCGAGACAATTGAATCCAACAGCCAAGGCATCATCGAACCCGAAGCGGTTGCCCGGTTGCTTCGCGAAGAAACAAAATTGGTATGTGTCCAAGCAGCCAATCCCGTCGTCGGAACCATCCAGCCCATCCGAGAAATCGCCGACCTGATCCACAATCGGGGGGTACCGATTCACTGCGATGCGACACAAGTTTTTGGCAAGATGCCAATCGATGTCAGCCAGCTGCGGGCCGACACCGTTTCAGTCAGCGGCCACAAGTTTTATGGCCCCAAGGGGAGCGGTGCGGTGTACGTCCGACGAGGACTTCAGATCACCCCGATTGCGTATGGCGAACCCCGCGAAATGGGGCTGCGTCCGGGCTCCGAAAATGTGCCCGGATGTGTCGGACTGGGTGCCGCGGCGAGGCTTGCTAGCAAATGCGCCGCCGAGGCGCAAGCAAACCTGATGCAGCTTCGCGAACGGTTCATCAGTGGACTGCGATGCGTACTCGATCCAGACCCGATTATCCTCTGCGAAGACGCGCCGACGCTGCCCAACACAGTCGCCATCGAAATGCCCGGAGACGCCAAACGGATCCAACGATCGGCGCGTCATCTGGCCGTGGCCACTGCACAGTCTGATTCGCCACCCGACGAGATCACCAAGACCCTTCGCGCGATCGGTCGTAGCGACGCACAAATCGGCCGAACCATCCGATTCTCGTTCGGCTGGACAACCAGCCGCGAGCAAATCGATCGCGCAGTCGATTTGATAGCAGAAGCCCTCGATGGCATGTCTCAGCGCTAGCTGGTTTGACCCAACTCAGGCTCGACTGCCAGCCCCGACCTAAAGCCGTTTCGATCCAAATTACGATAGGCGGCCAGCCCGGGTTCAGCGTCAACCCGCCTAATTGCTAGCAAGACAAACTGAGGGTCACGAAGGCAGGATCGGGCCCTGCCACGGGGTTGACTCACGGACGCGGCCTTGGTCAAAAACCCACCTTAACCGCTACCCCCTCCGGTGGTGAACTCTCCACGGCAAGATCAATACCGCAACCGATCAAACCGCCTATCCCGAACCTCTCTTGCAATTCGCCGATACCGGAATAGCGGTATCTTTTTTCTTTGCATTCTTATCCAGCCTTAAAAAGGCTGCGATTTGCTGTATTTGTGACCTCGCAAGCCACGCCAACCCAAAGCCCAGGCGAAGTGGACACCTGGGTTATGCACAACAAGACAGTGCCTGATTTTAAGGCATCTTGGCAATGCCTTTCCTGTGTCACGCCTGCGCAAAAGGTGCGCACCGTGCTTTGCTAGCCGTAAGTGCCTTATGACAGCAACGTTCTGGAGCAGCATTTGACGGCGTCCCATGATCGACCCAAACGACGGACTCTTCACGTCCACGGACCTCGAAAAAAGGACAACCTCCTATGCCGCAATCAGATCCTACTGGCTCGCTTCGTTATGCTAGCGATCCGGCCCCCGAACAAAACAATGCCCCCAACTCTCGATTGGACCTCGGCCCACTGAACCTGAACTTGCCCCCCGAACAAAGGGGTGCCGAAGCATTGCGTCTTGCCCAAGGCGCCTTCGCCAAGACGGGTAGCTGGGTCGTCTTCTATCGCGAAATCATGGGGGTCGATGGGGTCGTGCGGAAGCTGTTTCCGACCAGTGAGGAAATGCGAAAATTCGAGACGTCTGCTCAGTTCTCCGAGCTGCAAGAAATGGTCGCGGCCGTTCGCAGCCAAGACTCCTCCAAGGGGGATTCAGTTGAGCCCGAGCGGATGATCACGATCCGACTTCCCAAGAGCCTTCATGACTCCTTGAGGACGGAATCGGACGAGATGAATTTGAGTATCAACAAACTCTGCATCAGCAAATTGCTGCAACGTATTGACCCCCGATATGTGCCAGTCCAGCAGGGCCGTCGGCGGGGTCGACGACCTGGCCCACAGGGACCCCGCAAGCGGACCGACGAACCACAGGCCGAACCGACCCTGACCCAAACTCGGATGGGACAACCGTCGTCGCTGGACGACTGATCCCGACGGTCCCGTCTACCTGACTTTCTTCAAGCCGCGCCAGGTTCTGGCGCGGCTTGTTGTCGTCATCTGCCGGCCAACAAAGAGTGACTCAACGAGCGTCCAATGCATGACTTCCATCCCAAACGGGGGGTGGTCCTCTGGACGTCTTTTCGTGCGGGATGTAGCCGCCAATCATCTGCTTGCTAAATTAGTAGATTACGCGTCTGCGGGGCGTCCGTCTGCGGGACATCCATCGGACCGTTCACGGGCCACACGGGCAGCGGCCACGATCGCGGGTCATCGCGATTGGATGGCTGTCGCCACGATTCAAGCCCTGTGACGAATCCCTGTACCGAATCCCTGTGACGAAGCCCTGTACCGAGACACCGCACCGAGGACTCCATGCTGACGGCCCCGACCTTTTCGACCACGCGGACCGAGATCGCAGGACTGAAGATTTCTGACCTGGCTGGCCAATTCGGCACCCCTCTGTACGTCTATGATCGTCAGTCGATCGATCAAAGGATCGCTGATTTAGCGGCATTTGATGTCATCCGATACGCGCAAAAGGCCTGCAGCAATTTGGCGATCCTCGATCGGATGCGTCGCCAAGGGGTCGTCGTCGATGCGGTCAGCGCTGGTGAAATTCGCCGAGCGATCGCGGCGGGCTATTCGCCAGACCCGAAAAAACACGAAATCGTCTACACCGCGGACATTTTTGACCGAGAAGCACTCGATCTGGTCGTCGAGCATTCGCTGGCCGTCAATTGCGGCTCGCCGGACATGATCAGCCAGCTGGGCGAGCGACGCCCGGGTGCCGAGGTCACACTGAGGATCAATCCTGGTTTTGGCCACGGGCACAGCCAAAAAACCAACACCGGCGGCGAACAGAGCAAGCACGGAATTTGGCACACCCAGATCGTCGACTGCTTACGTCGCGCCGACCAGTACGGTGTCACCATTACCGGACTGCACATGCACATCGGTTCGGGAACCGATTTGGAACATCTCAGCGAAGTCTGCGAGGCGATGGAACGGACGGCGATGGAAGTCGGCCGAACGCTGCAAACGATCAGCGCCGGCGGCGGACTGCCTGTCCCCTACAAACAAGACGAATCGTACGTGGACCTTGGTAAGTACTTTGAGCTTTGGGACGCAAGTCGCAACAGACTCAGCGATGAATTCGGACATCGCGTCAAGCTGGAAATCGAACCGGGTCGATTTTTAACCGCCGAAAGTGGACACCTGATCGCGGAAGTGCGAAGCGTGAAGGAAGTCGGCGGCAATTTGTTCGTTTTAGTCGATGCAGGATTCAACGACTTGGCTCGCCCGGTCATGTATGGTGCCTATCATCCGATTTCGGTTTGCGGCACAGGCAGCGATGCTGCCGTCCGCGAACAAGTCGATGCTGTCATCGGTGGCCCGCTGTGCGAATCAGGCGATATCTTTACGCAACGCGAAGGCGGATTTGTCGACAGCCGAAAACTGCCAATGTGCCGCGTTGGCGATTTTATCGTGCTCGAGAATGCGGGCGCCTACGGTTTCGTAATGGCCAGCAACTACAACAGCAAAACGCGTGCGGCCGAAGTATTGATCGAAGATGGTCAAGCCAAATTGATTCGCGAGCGTGAAACGTTCGACGATCTCGTGCGAGGGGAAATCATCCCGGACTAGACCGCGGCCTCGCACGCCGTTTACAAGTCCCGGTCTTACTCGCGGTCAACCACCTCCGTTTTGCCCAATCGGGCATCGACGTATACGGCTCTGCGTCGATCCGATTCTGCGACGTGCTTGCGCATGATCGTATTCGCATTCGTGACTCGACCGATCAGATCGTGTATCGGTGTGGGTCCTGAGACGCGCCCGTCATCGCTGACCGGAACGTTGTCACCGAGAAGAAAAAATTCGTTTTGCGCGAGAAACATCGGATACTGTTGCCGCGGATCATCCTTCCGCACACGGTACTCAACAAATCGTTCCACAGTCAGCGACGACACTTCGACGTCACCGCCGACCACTCGCATTGCGATCGGATTCTGTTTTGTGACAGGCGATCCCGAAACATCAACGGCATCGTAACAACTCAGTTCGATCTCACTTTTGCGCGTTTGGGACCCTGCCACTTCGCGCCGCGCTAAGCCTATTCGATCCGGCATCCAGAAGACGACTTCGATGGCAACGTCTCGGGTGGCGGAAACAGACATGCGCACGGCAAGTCGATCCACTTCGCTGAGTGAACGCGTGACACCGACGTTAAACGGATAGTCGTCTAAGATCGGACTCGACCGATTCGAATCACGCGCACTGGTGTAATGAAAACGCAACCAGTCCTCCGCCAAGGCACCGGTGGTACCAGCGCGAAAATACCAACGACGTTGATCGTCTCGCCGCCAAGTCGAATCAGGTGCAGCGGCCGACCATCGCGAAGCTTGCTGATAGACATCGTCATCGACAAGCAGCCGCGACCATCCCAACGAATCACTTGCGTTGCTGTCAGCGATCACATCTTCGATTCGATCTCCGTTGACGTACAAACGACGGTTGCCAAGTGAGATTTCATCGCCTGGTCGCCCCGCGATCCGTTTGACTCGTGGTACGCCATCAACCCGGTAGGCAACGACCGTGCCGATTCGAAGCTGTCGTATCTGCGCATCATTCAATGCCAGCACCTCCACGGTATCTCCCTTGGTGGCCTCAGCCGGAATAGACGAATGGCCCAGCGACGTCGACAGACGCCCGCCACAAAGCACGCAGACACGGTGTCGCGTAGGAGTCGTTACCAGAGCGTGATCCACCCAACTGACACGTTGACAACGCTGACAGCCCACCGCCAACGCCGGCCCACGGAGACTGGGAATCATCGATGAACTAGCGACGCGAAACGAGGTCGTGGGATTTGTCTCAGCGGCCTCCACGCTGGCCAAATCTGGATCCGATGGCGTTGCCGGGTCCCCTAACGCATCCCCCCGTCCGCGATTCCAACCATACCAAGCGATGACCGCGGCGATCGCTACAAATCCCGTGCCCCGTAAAACTTGGCCAATCGTTGCTCTCTTGGTGGACATCGGCACCATTGTGCAGGCGAAAACGAATAACTGCCGCAAGCGAAGCGTTCTGGTTTATAATTCTATGTTCCAGAGACGATTCTCCAACTGGAACGGGTCTCTTTTGGTTCGACGGGACATCCGATTGGATGCATCCTCGACACGGACCGTTGTCGAAACCCGAATTGTATCTTAGCACTGCGACAGAGAATGTCCGAAACCACATCGACCACCGCTGGCTTGGCGACCGGGCCCGGCGTCTCGACAGACGACACGGATTCCACGAGTGAACCGCAACTCGATACTCGTGGTCGCATGGGCCGGATCCCAAAAATTCGCGTCTTGGCGACCGGTTCGTATGTCCCCGAAGAAATCGTAACGAACGAAGACTTAGCGGCCCTGGGATGCGATAGCGATTGGATCGTACGGCGTACCGGAATCTTACGTCGGCGGCGGGCCGCATCCGATCAAGCGACCAGCGATCTTTGTTACGAAGCTGCTTTGCGGTGTATGGATGAAGCCGGAGTGTCGGCCGACGATATTGATTTGATCATCGTCGCGACCATCACCCCCGATCATCCCACTCCCTCGACAGCCTGTCACTTGCAACGCAAGCTCGGCGCTGTTGCCCCTGCGATGGATGTCAACGCAGCTTGTGCTGGATTCATGTACGCACTTACAACGGCAGCCCAATTTGTCGCAACGGGCAACAGCAAGTGTGCGTTGGTGGTCGGTGCCGACTTGATGAGCCGCACGGTCGACCCCAAAGACATCAAGACATATCCTTTGTTTGGCGATGCGGCTGGCGCTGTCATTCTGGCCGCGGACGATTCAGCCGGCGAAGGCGGAATTCTTGCGTATCAAATCGGTAGCGAGGGCTGCGGCGGGGAAATGTTGTGCATCCCCGGTGGCGGTACACGACAACCGCTGACACCGGACGCCTACGCTGATGGCCTGCAGTATCTGACGATGGACGGCCGCAACGTCTTCAAATGGGCAGTCCGCGTCTTCGACGACAGTGCCAAACAAGTGCTTCAAAGCGCGGGCGTTTCTGCTGACCAACTCTCGCTCGTCGTGCTTCACCAAGCCAACCAGCGGATCATCGATTCGGCCGTCTCCAATTTGAACCTGCCGGCCGAAAAAGTCTTCGTCAACCTGAGCGAATACGGCAACACGTCTGGAGCCAGCATTCCATTGGCGCTTGACGAAGCGGTACGTTCAGGAAAGGTCGAGCGAGGTGACTACGTTCTGCTGTGCGGATTCGGTGCGGGACTTGCTTGGGGCACGGCTCTGTTGCAGTGGTGATGCTGCCAGCGTCAATCCAATTTCATCGATGCCGACGTACGAGCACCGCTATTCTTTCTTCAGCGCAATCGGCGCGGCCATCTCCGCATCCATCGCCGCCCACTGATTGATCAATTCTTTCAGTTTTTCAGGATTCTGGTCGGCCAGATCGCGACTTTCGCTTCGATCGCTCGCGAGATGATAGAGTTCGATGGGCTGCCCTTTTTTGGGCCGAACAATTTTCCAATTGCCCGATCGAAATGCCATCTTGCCTCCGTTGAGTCGCCAATAAATCCGCTCGTGCACGGACTGTCGCGAGGCATCATGAATCCAATTCAGCAAACTCACTCCGTCATAGTTGTTCGGCACGTCAATCCCGGCCAGGTCCAGTGCCGTGGCTGCGATGTCCAGGCTGAGGACCGGTCGCAATTCATCACGCCCAGCGGGAATGCGTCCCGGCAGCGACCAAATCATTGGAATCCTAATTCCACCCTCGTAGGCACTACCTTTTCCGCCACGCAAGGGAGCGTTGCTGCTGGTCAGTTCCTCGGTCGGACCTCCATTGTCGCTTAAGAAAACGACCAGCGTATCGCGCGTCAGTTGATGGTCGTCAATCGCTTCGCGAATTTGCGATACTCCCCGATCAAGGGCAACGACCATACCGGCAAAAATGCGACGTTGGTCATCGCTGATCCGACGGAGCGTCTGCAAATCCGACTCGGCCGCTTGCATCGGGCTATGAACCGCGTTGTAGCAGACCATCAAACAAAATGGATTGTCGGCATGGTCGCCGATGTACTCGACCGCTTCACGCGTAATCGCATCGGTCAAATAATCGTTTTCGACAATTTCCTTTTCACCACGCAGGATTGGATTGTCGTCGTCGTAGCCAGGCTCGCTCATTCGGGCATAGTTGCCACGAATTAGATTCCCTTCGCGTTGCCAACTTCCGTCAGGCACCGTCGTGTCGCGGACCATCGTCAAGACATTTTTGTAGGGAGGACCAGGAACGTAATAGTGGCCTTCGTGCAAGAACCCGTAGAAAGTGCCGAAACCGCGACGCAGCGGATGCTTGTCTTGGGCGGTTCCCAAGTGCCATTTACCGACCAGCGCTGTTGCGTACTTTGCATCGGCCAACTGTTTGACGAACGTCGTTTCGGTCGTCGGCAACCCGGCCTCGATCGCCAGATTTCGTTTGCCGGTCGGATTCATGTCGTAACCGAAACGTGACTGATACCTGCCGGTCATGATGCCCGCTCGAGACGGGCTACAGTACGACGCCGTCACATAACCAGCCAAACAGCGCAGTCCATCACGCGCCAATGCATCGATGCCTGGCGTCGGAATTTCGTCATTGCCCATCATCCCCGTTTCGCCATAACCCAAGTCATCGGCCACGATCACGACGATGTTGGGTTTTCGCTTTCGTGTTTCTTGCGCGTGGACCGTCCGTTGCTCCGCCATTGCCCCACACACAATGACGATCACTAGCAAAAAAAGTCTTGGCAAACGGATCATCCACGGTTCTCCTGTATGAATGCAATAGATTGATCACGACGGTGTTCGCGTGATCGGAGTCGTACTCTTGCCGTCCTGAAACTTCGAGCCGTTGGTCGTAGGGCCAGGGGCAGAGCATGCGCTGCCCGGCGCGTACGCGATATAGCTCACACGCGAATGCCGTATCGACACGTTGGAATCCTATCCCACGATCATCCCCAGTTCCAGCACTAGCGTTGACTTAATTCTTTGACGGCTTCGACCAGGGCGATTGCATGTTCCACCGGCGTTTCTTTCAGGACGCCGTGACCGAGATTAAAGATATGCCCGGGACGGTTGCCCGCTTGGTCCAGTAAGGTTGCGACCTGCTCGCGAATCACTTCGGGCTGAGCCAATAGAACACCGGGATCCAAGTTTCCTTGCACCGGTACGTCGTGTCCGATTCGTTGCCACGCGACGTCCAGCGGAATCCGCCAGTCAACGCCGACAACCGTTCGCTCGTCGCCTCGTAATAGCGGCAGCAACTCGGGATTGCCCGTGGCGAAATTGATGACCGGTACGTGCGGCGCAATACCGGCCAAAATCTGCCGCATCCACGGCAAAACGTGCTCGCTATAGTCGGCTGGCGAAAGGCAACCTGCCCAACTATCAAACAACTGCACACACTGAGCACCGGCCGCGATTTGCTCGTTCAAGTAGACGGTAATCGAATGCGATAACCTTTCCATCAAAGTGCCCCATGCGGCACCGTCACTGTGCATCAGTTTCTTGGTGTGCATGTACTGCCGACTACCCCCACCTTCGATCGCGTAACTCGCTAGCGTAAACGGCGCACCAGCAAATCCAATCAAAGGGATTTCTTGTGGCAAATCAGCCCGCGTCTGGCGTACGGTTTCGTAAACGAAATCCAATTGACCAGGATCTTCCAACTGCCGCACCCGATTTAAGTCACCTTTGTCGCGGATGGTATTATGGATGACCGGCCCATCCCCTTTGACAAACTCCAGATCGAAACCCATCGGCACCAGAATCGGCAATAGATCCGAGAAGATGATCGCGGCGTCGACATCCAGTCGATCAACCGCCGTACACATGATCTCGCTGCAAAGTTTTGGGTTGGCACACAACTCCAAAAACGATTGTTTCGCACGTACTTCGCGATACTCGGCCATGTAACGACCCGCCTGACGCATCAGCCAAACGGGTGTGCGATCGGTCGCTTCGCCGCGACACGCCTGCATAAACAAGCTCTGGTCGGATGGGTGAGTCATGGGCGCTATTCCTGGTTGTAATTCAGAGCCGGCACGAACGGCCGCTTTGATTCGGTTCTTGGATTTGGCAAGTTCTGGTCCGCGTCGCGCCGACTCGAGAACAAGATGCCCCATCTTGGGATGGCTCGGTTCCATATCGACATGTAAATCACACTCCTGCAACATTTGTGACGTGGTAGGACCGATCGAAGCGATCACGGTGTTTGATAATCCGGCTCTCAACTGGTCGACCAGTTCCATTTGCTCGGCGATTCGCAACATGTTGACGATCTGATGGGCGCTAGTCAGCAAAAGGATATCGCGCTTGCCTGACGCCAACGCTCGCACATTTTCCTTCAACGGTTCAACTTGCTCAGGAAATTCCCAGCCATAAACACGCACCGGTTCGACGCTCGCCCCACGGGCCTCTAAACCAGCGACCAACGACGCGTTGGAAACGCCATACTCTTGCACTCCGACGACTTGATTGGCAATCGGAACATGTGCGTCGATTGTCTGCAGCAGTTCACGCCAGGTATTGGGTTCGGGTACACGGTGCGTTGCGGTCAATCCGACTTCGCGCAATGCCGCCGCCGGTTTTGGCCCCCGGCAGACGGTGATAATGTCTGACAGCGAATCGAGAAAACGCTGACGGTCGACGTGCGGTTCGATGGCCCGCAGCAGATAACGAAATCCCACCCCGGTCATCAAAACCACGACATGGATCTGGCCGGTCATGACCCGATAGGCGAAATCAATCGCACCCCGATTGGGATCAATGGGCACTTCACGCATCGAAGCACTGACGTGGGCGACGCCCCCATGCTTGGTAATCATCCGAGCCATATCCTCGGCTCGTCGACTTTCTAGAGCGGCAACGGCTAAACCTTGAAAGTCCGCATCGGATTTTGACATGGGCAGGCTGATCGAGCGTAGTGCGGGAGGAGGCGGTGTGAGGATCACGCGCGAACGCGCGATTTTGTCGGAACTCGGCGATGTCTCATCAGTGGGTCATCGGCGGAAATCGGGGCCGGCCCACAATCGTGCAGAGCACCGTTTGGGCCGTTTCGGCTATTGGGGCCTGACCCTATTTCCGCGTGTGCCCCCTTTTCGATTAGTTCGCGTTGACGAGGCAGTGCCTAGCATTGTAGAGAATTCGCGCAAAGTTACGATGAGCGGTACAGAACTGTTCTTGCTTTCGTCACCCGTATCATTCGCCACAGTTGGATGCCTCGCAGCACTGTCCGCCGCCCGTCACCGAACGTCGATTTGTCGGCGTTTTTTCGTGAGTTCGAAGACATGCCCGAGTCGTTGACCAGCCAGACGCTCTTTGGAGACGATCGTCCACTGGAGATCGAAGTCGGGTCGGGCAAAGGTCTGTTCTTGGCAACAGCATCCAAGGCGAGCGCGTCGGAGTCCGACGGGGTCCATAATTTCTTGGGCATCGAAATCGCACATAAATACGCGCAACATGCTGCATCCCGACTGGCGCGTGCCGACTGTCGCAATGCGATGATGGTCGCAGGAAATGCCGAACCACTATTTGCCAATCGAATCCCTGCCGGGTCCCTGGAAGCCGTCCATGTCTATTTCCCCGACCCTTGGTGGAAAAAACGACATCGAAAGCGGCGCGTCGTCAACGAAACGAGCGTTCGGAATTTTTGCCGCGCGTTACGTCCCGGTGGACGCTTTCATTTCTGGACCGATGTACTGGACTATTTCGAGATGACGATCGAAATGATTGCCGACATCGTCCCTGAGTTTGGCGTGCCGATACCAGAAGAAGAATCCGAGTCAACACACGACTTGGACTACCACACTCATTTCGAGCGTCGTAGTCGGCAGAATCGAATTCCGGTCTACCGAGTTCGTTACCAGAAGCGATCAGATCGCGACGTCGGCTAGGCCGTTGTTCCGGGAACGCTGCTGGGCAAGGCAGCATCGTCCGGCTCAGGCTCAGCCACCTGCTCCTGCCCGGTCGCCGATTCACCTTCCCCCGTCGGGACAGGCTCGCCGACGGGCTCTGGCAAGATTTCGATCGTCGAATCTGCTGGAATCGCGTTCGGCGGCACGGTCGAATTCTGGACTGCCGAGGGATCAAAGCCGCCGGCGGTGATGGGTGCCGGCCTGCTGACGTCTGCTGGCGAACCGTATGGAGTCAGGAACCGCCCGACGTGCCGTGCATCGTGAATCGCACCGGCACTCCATCCGCCTTCGGCAAGTTGCACTTGATTGTAAGCAAGCAACGAACCTTTCTGGCGGTGCAGATCACGAACCGCCAAATTGTAATTCGTCATTGACCGGTAGAATTCGATTTCACTGGTAACAACCTGTCGTTGTGCCTGCAACAAGAAGTTGATGTTGTCGCTGCCGTCGCGATAGCGACGTTCGAGGACTTCGACTTGATTCAAGTCAGCCAGATAACGGTTGTAGTTCGTTTCCATCAATTGATGCGTCAGCTGAACCTGGCGTGCGGTATCCGATAGATCGTGGCTGATACGCAGTTCCGACTCGGCCAGAATCGCGCGTTCGCGATGCAGATTCAACTTGGCGTGGGCCACGGCAACACTGGCCGCACGTAATCCAACCGGGAGATTCATTTCCAGCCCGGCTTGCCATTCTTGGTAGTTGCCGTCGGTGATCGATTGATACAAGTTATCCAATTCGGGCGAATCAGAATCACCGATCAGGTGGTCGCCTAGTCCGCGCCAGCGGTACTGACCGAGAAAATCGAGCCGCGGACGCCGGTTCAGGCGCGACGCAGTCAATTCTAGCTCGCGTCGTTTGACATTAAATTTCTGCCGACGGATTTCGACACGTCGTTCCAACGCCTGGCCCAGCGCGCTGTTCCAATCAAAGACAACACGAGCGTCCATGGGTGTGCTGGTCGGTTTGACCAACCGGCCGTCGGTCGCGGTCATTCCGATCAAGTAACGCAGCCGCTGCTCCAACGCGTACAAGCCTTGTGTTCCACCGAGTGCGGATTCGACTTGCGCCTGGAATTGGTAGTACTGTGATTGGGCTTGCGCCTGCTCGTCGCGACGCCCCGTGCCGACTTCCAGTCGAACTTGCTGATACTGAAAGGTTTGCAGTGCGGCGACGCGACCTTTCAAGGTCGCTTCTAGCACACGATAGCTGTTGGATAGTTCCCAGTAAGCCTGTTCCACGTCGGCGACCAAAGTGATCATTGACGATTCGAAGTCGGCCAGCGCGACGTCCTCGTTGACACGTGCAATCAAGACACCGTTGTATTGGCCCGGCACCGTGGTGGGACCTGCGATGCGATTGTAGGTCGTGCCCGCACCCTGCATCAGCGGCTGTCGCCATTCGGCTTCGACCCAGCCGATAAAATCACTCTTGAAAGCGCGAAAGGGTTGATTGCTGCGGTTGTAGTTGACGACATGCCGCAATGCGAATTGTGCACCCTGCGCCGTCTGCTTGGACAGTTCGGCACTGTAGTTCGCGCCCGTTGCCTGCGACGCGGGTAGGGTAAATTCCGCTGTAAATCCACCCCGATCGACATTGTTCGGCTGATCGGTTTTTGTCCAGAAGAGTTGCTGGCTGAACTGGGCATCGAATGCCGCCAATGCCGCTTCGGTCC
>JABDKS010000789.1 GCA_013002105.1 Pirellulaceae bacterium
CGGTGGTTGCGACTCGGGCTGCTTCGGCGGCGGTGGTTGCGCGCTCGGCAGTTGCCTCGGCGGCGGCGGTGGTGGTGGCTGTGGCCTTGGCAGTTGTCTCGGCGGTGATTGCTGCTTGGGCGATCCCTACACGCTCTTTGGCGAGTACAACGGCCTGAGTGTCGGTGGCTGGGTTTCGATCGGCTACCACAACAAGGCTCTGCCGTTCCTGTTCAATTCTCATCCCGACCAAATCAACGTTCATCAGACTTGGTTGTATGCCGAAAAAGTGGCTGATGGCTCCTGCGGCCTCGGCCTCGGTGGACGGATCGACTACGTCTACGGCGTCGACGCACAAGATACCCAAGCCTTCGGCATCGACGATGACCATTGGGACAATGACTGGGATCACGGGATCTACGGCAGTGCCATGCCACAACTGTACGTCGAAGCCGCTTACGGCAACACGTCGGTGAAATTCGGCCACTTCTACACCATCATCGGATGGGAAGTCGTGACCGCACCGGATAACTTCTTCTACAGCCACGCGTACACGATGTACAACAGCGAGCCGTTCACCCACACCGGTGCACTGGCGACAATGACGCCCAGCGACGAGTTGACGTTGTACGGTGGGTATGTCTTCGGTTGGGACAGCGGATTCAAAGACAACGGCGACGCCTTCTTGGGCGGAGTCTCGCTGGCACTCAGCGAAGATGTCTCGGTGACTTACGCAACGACCGGCGGACGTTTCGCGACGGACAGCACCGGCACGCTGGAGAAAGGCTACATGCATTCGCTCGTTGGCGACATCACGTTGACCGATAGCCTGCAGTACATCATTCAGAGCGACTTGCTCTCAACCGAGAACGCAGCCGGCGAAACCGTTCGCGATACGTTTGGCATCAACAACTACTTGATCCACACCGTCAACGACTGCTTGTCGTTGGGTGCTCGATTCGAGTGGTGGAATGTCAGTGCTGACAGCCAAGGCTACTATGGCGACAACGCACCGGCAGGTTTGGTCAACGTCGCCACTGGCGATTACGACATCACCGCACTGACGCTGGGCTTGAACTACAAGCCACACGCCAACGTGACCGTTCGCCCGGAAGTTCGCTGGGACTGGATCGACGGAGATCAAGCCAGTTTGATGATCGCCGATGTCAGCGTGCTCGAAGACGGCGATGACAACCAGACGACCTTCGGCATGGATACGATCATCACGTTCTAAGCATCACGTTCAGAGCAACGTGTACCAATAGACGATTCCCGCGCGGCCACTCTCTGTCACCAGAGGGTGGCCGTTTTTTATGGCCCGCGCGTTTTTGTTGCCAATGAGAGTGGAATCGGAGTGATGTGGGATCGAAGTTTTCCCAGCGGGCGATTGTTGGCTCTGTTGGCTCGTCTGTGTCAGTCCAACGGTTTGAACGCGTCCCCACCGTCGCCCGTCCAAGCGACGCCGCTGCGCGATGTCGCAACAAGCAAGGGTGCTAGGTTTCGCCTTGGGGCAAGCTAGCGGAAAACGGCAATTTTGGGCTTCCTCGCGGCAGTTGGGTCACCCCCCTGCGCAAAATCTATGCGACACGCTCGTGTTGGTGCGCGCTCTGGATGCATGATCGCTTGTCCATCGCACCGCCGTCTGCCGATTCAGGAATAAATAATTCTTTTAACACGTTGCTGTATCGTGGTTTGCGACGCATTGATGTGAAAGATTCGTGGCTTTGGCACCACGGTTGCAACGTCCGGTACTCCAGCAAGTGACGTTTGTCTTCCATCAGATCAATCTCTTGAAAGGCAGAACCATTTGGCCCAGGCAGACAGGTGTCAGGCAGCGACGTTCGGGCGCTCTTCAAACAAGCCTCCGTCCCACTCGTTGGGCGCCACCGAGAACAGCAGGCGAAATACGAATGAAACAGATCCTACGAGCTTTACCGCTCGCATCGATTCTCCTCGTGGGGATGTTGGGGACCGGCATGTCATTCGCGCCGGTTGCTTCGGCTCAGGACGAGGCAATCGCTGTAACGGACGCCGCGGTGGCAACCGACGCGGGTGACGCCGGACGACTCCAATCCATTTCAACCCACCATTAGCACAGTCCATCGACCCCCTGTCCGACGCAATGCGTGTCTGCTCGGGTCGATTAACCGCTCATTGGAAACAGACCTACCTACCGATGCTCCGCTGTCGATTCGAGCCGCCTTCGATTGGGCGGCGGAGCACCTGGTGGGTTTGTTTTCTTTGTCACATTAGCGACTTCTTGGCTCTTGCCTGGGCCGGAAGATTCCCCACATGGCTCGGGTGGACGTCCGCCTCGTCTGCCCGAGCCGGGGACTTCTTCGAGCCACATGTTCGCACGGATAAGGACCACAACTTGGTCCGCTTGCTTTGCCGGCCGCGTCCTTTCGGGCCACGAGTTGGACAGCGGCACTTTGGAATCAGAACGCTGTGTTTTCCCGTCCCGCTAGCCGCACGGCGATAGCCGCGGTTCGTTGCGAAAACAATCGGTGCTATCGCCCAAACGGCCAATGCAAAGCAACGCTGCCCAGCTCGATCATTTCTACGAATGATGTGGAACGAGCCGGAAAAGGTGGGAGGGACTAATCCCCAAATGGCAACAAGGGTGCTTCGCACTATTAATTCCTGACCCCTATTCCTCGCGGGCAATGGACGACGACATTTCTAATAACGCTTTAACTCTGGGGCCGCTCGGGGGTCGAACTGAGGTGGTGCTGTTTTAGGGGGCCACACTTTGCCTTGGCGTCCAATCCGCTACCGTAGTTCACGGCTAATTGACCGCGAGCAGGCCGGCAGTCGCTGTTCACGCACGCTCTTGTGCCCACAACCGGTATCATATCGGCCCCATCGCAATGGCCCGTCGCCGCGCCCCGTTCCGTCCCCGTTTTGATCCTGACCGAATCTATGAAGCTGATAATCGCTATCATCCAACCGAGCAAGCTGGACGCCGTGAAGGAGGCGCTAATGGAAGTCGACGTGCACCGATTGACGGTCGTCGATTGCCAAGGTTTCGGCCGTCAGAAAGGGCAGACCGGGATGTACCGCGGACACGAGTTTACCGTCAACCTGCTGCGAAAAGTTCAACTGCAAATTGCTGTGAACGAAGAGTTCGTGCAACCGACGGTTGAAGCCATTCTCAACGGCGGACGATCGGGTGAAGTCGGTGAAATTGGCGACGGTAAAATCTTTGTCCTGCCAATGGACGACTGTATTCGGATCCGCACAGGCGAACGCGGCAGCGAAGCGATTTAAGTCACCCAATGATCCAACCTTCAATGTCATTTCCCCTTTGAATACAACTTTAGGAAACACCGGATGTCGCAGCATGAACTTCCGCTCGTCGGCAAGTCTGTCTTGATCTTGGTTGGCGAGATCTACGAAGACTTGGAATTGTGGTACCCCAAGCTGCGACTCGAGGAAGCCGGCGCCGCAGTTACCGTCGCCGGCCCGCAGGCCAACACCCATTACAACGGCAAGCATGGATATCCCTGCACGAGTGATGCAGCGATCGATCAAATGGACGAGTCCCGATTTGACGCGTTGGTCGTCCCAGGTGGATTCATGCCGGACAAATTGCGGCGTGACCGCGTGGTCCTCGATTTGGTCGCCGCCTTTGATTCGTCCAAAAAACCGATCGCCGCGATTTGCCATGGCGGATGGATACCGATCTCCGCAGGCGTCTACGACGGCGTTCGTGTCACCGGTTCGCCCGGGATCAAAGACGATTTGGTCAACGCGGGTGCGATTTACGAAGACGCGGAGGTGGTCGTCGACGGCCATCATGTCAGTAGCCGTCGACCGGATGATCTGCCCGCGTTCTGCCGAGAATTCATTGCACTGATGACGCGTTGAGTCGTAGATCGCAGAGTCATTGTGTGGAGTGGATCTGCGTCAGCTAGTCTTGCAGCGTTAATTTCACTGCGTCAATGTGCACCTTGGTAGCGACGACGGGGCGAGACAGCGATAGATCTACGAATCGGATTTTCGATAGATCCATCTTGCGACTCGCGGGACCTGCAATGATCTCGTCTCGCGTGATTCGCAGATGTTCTGTCTGACCGGGGCGCAACGACCACTGGCGACGCCACAGATCGGTGTCAAAGTCGGCATGGTGACGATCCAAGACGCTGACAAAAAAGACGGCCTCTGATTCTGGATAGTCGCTGTTGAGTGTGACGTCCATCTCCAATGTTTTCATCGCGGACCAATCGGGATTCAGTTCGACCAGCGTCACACTCGGTCCAGCTGACTTCTGATAGTGGACCTCCATCGCAAAACGACCATCGGTCGCGTTCTGCTCGCTCAGCTCTCCGCGACACTCACGAAAATACCAGCGATCCAATTCTGCGGCTGACCCGAACGACGACAATGTTGGGAAGCCTTGGTAGACGGCTACCGCGTCGCGCAGCATGACAAAGGGTCGCCAGCAAGCCAAGCCGATTAAGAACAGACTGATCACAGGGAGCACCAGGCGGGTGAGGCGATAGTCCGCAGCGGATCCGCTGGGTTGTGACACCGATCGCGTCATGCCCAGTCGCCGTAGGCTGAAACTGACGTACAGCAGTGTGGCAGCAATGACCCCTAGAGAATTCGCCACCGCATCGTGCAGGTTTCCGGTGCGGCCAAAAAGGCGTTGCACGACTTCCATCGCGGCGCCGAAAACGATCACACAGACCGCAACCCAAACGCACCGTCGTATCAATTGCGCAACCGTTTTGGGGCCTTGGCGATACCGTTGCCACAAAATCAATATCGATAGAGCAAGCGAACCAAACAGCGGTGCGTGAACGAGATCCCCGATCGCAACGGCAATTCGCCCCTGGTAGGGAACCGGCATCAATAGCAAGACCACCGCCGCGATAACCAACAGCCCTCCCACCAATAACAACGTGCCCCGACTCAACGGTCCAGGCGTCGTGATGTTGGTGGTTGGATCAGTCACGCAAAAAACCGTGATTGGAAAGAGAAAATCGCAAACAGTGAACCGACAGCGACCCCCAGGTCCAAGCCGCGGCCTCGGGTGCTCGGCCATCCGAACACCACCCCACGCTGGCGGGCATCGGTTCATCGTGCGATCATATCTCAAGCAGACGAGAGCTCAACTACACCATCGATGGCAATTCGTGGATCGCCGCCGCGGTCGTAACCGACTCTGCCGCCGAGTATGCTGCCGATGGGATTGATTGATGGCGAGCGACGCGATCGACCGTAGGGCGAGCATCCGTGTGCCGGGCCCTTGAAGCCGGAAAACCTTGAAGCCGGAAAACCGTGTAGCTGGAAATTGGGGTGACGTATGGGACTATTGCATGCCACCACACGATTTCTGTTGTCCGCGCGACGGGCGGGTTGTTCGTTCGACGAGATCGCGACGCTGGGACGTCAGCAGATTTATCTTCGCGAGCGCGAACGAGAGTCGTTGAAAAATGAGTTCGCCGACCAAAACCTCGCTTGGGCCGGCAACGCACCTGCATGGGGCGCATTTGCCGAAGACTTTTTGCAGCAATGTCTCGGATCAAAAAGCGTTGCATCGATTGACTTTTCGGACTTCGAACAGGCGACCATCCAGCACGATCTGAATCAACCGATCCCTCTCGAACTTCACGAGCGTTTTGACGCCGTGATCGACGGCGGCACTCTGGAGCACATTTTCAACGTGCCCGTAGCACTGGCCAATTGTATGCAGATGGTTCGCACCGGCGGTTGTGTGGTGCTGACAACCAACGCAAACAACCACTGCGGGCACGGTTTCTATCAATTCTCACCCGAACTTTTCTTCCGGGTCTTTCAACCCGACAATGGCTACCAGGTACAGAAAGTCGTTTTGGTCGAACATCCGTATCCGGGTGCGGAATTGTCATCGCGACAACAATGTTACGAAGTCGTCGATCCGGATGAGGTCCGATGTCGCGTCGGATTGGTTTCGCGGCATCCGGTAATGATGATGGTGCTTGCCAAAAGAATCGCGGTCACGGAGATTTTTGCACACTCGCCACAGCAAAGTGACTATCAATCGAGGTGGCAAGAACACACCGATGGCAGCGACCAGTCGGATCGACCGCTGGTCCCCAAAACAGCCACGGCCAAACTCCGACGGATCGTTGGCAACGCCAAACGATTACTTTTTACCGCCAGTTCCCAGTCCATTCAACAAACCATCACCGGCCGAGAACAACTGAACGAATACTCGCTGCAAAACGAAAAGTTTTACCGCCGATGGAGACCTTAGCACGCCGATTTCAGGTCGCTGCAACACGAAACCTATCGTCGTAGGGCCGGTTCCTACCTTGTCTTTACCCACAAG
>JABDKS010000808.1 GCA_013002105.1 Pirellulaceae bacterium
ACTTAAAACAGCGTGGACTGTGGGACGACACACTGATCGTTTGGGGTGGCGAATTTGGACGGACACCTGTCGTGCAAGGCAGCAACGGCCGAGACCATAATCCGCAAGGTTTCACAATGGTACTGGGCGGCGGTGGCGTCAAAGCGGGCTACGCGTACGGCGAAACAGACGACTACGGCTACTACGCCCGACGCAACCGAGTCCACATGCACGATTTGCACGCCACGATTTTGCACCTCCTGGGCATCGATCACAAACAGCTGACCTACCGCTATGCCGGTCGCGATTTCCGACTGACCGACGTTCACGGCGAAGTCGTCCAGAGCGTCCTGGCGTAAACGGCTACACCCTGTGACGAACGACACGTGGCAGTTGCAGTCTGAAATTCAAGCGAAACGGGTTACGCCTGCGGCTCCGTCATACTCCAAGGGTCAAGTGCTTCGGCGAGGGTCTCTTCGGGCAAGATTCCTTTCTCGAGACAAAGCTCGCGTATCGTCACACCGCGACTGAATGCCTCTTTGGCCAACTTGGCAGCTTGTTCGTATCCAATCAGCGGATTCAAGCTGGTGCACATCGACAAGCTTTGTTCCACCGCCGCTTCGCAAGCCGCTTCGTTGGCGTCCATTTCGTCGACGCAAAACTCGACAAACGACTCCGTACCACTGGCCAACAAGTGGATCGATTCCAGAATCGTATGTGCCATCATCGGCATCATGATATTCAGCTGAAAATTTCCACCACCGGCACCGGCCATCGTGATCGCCGTATCGTTGCCCATCACACGCGCGGTCAACTGCATCATCGATTCGCACATTACGGGATTAACCTTGCCGGGCATAATCGAACTGCCCGGCTGTCGGGTCGGCAACTTGACTTCGTAAAACCCACAACGTGGGCCGCTACCGAGCCAGCGAATGTTGTTGGACACATTGAACAATGTCTGCGCGATGCATTTCAACTCACCGTGCGATTGCACGACAGCGTCCCGCTGCGCATTCGCCTCGAAATGATTCGCCGCTTCGACAAACGCGATACCCGTCTTTTTGGCCAACTCGGCAGCAACACGCGACCCAAACTCGGGATGTGTATTGATGCCGCTACCGACCGCCGTACCACCGACGGGTAACTCCAAGACTGCATCGCGTGCGATTTGCGCGCGTGTGATCGAAAGTTCCACCTGACGAGCAAACCCGCCAAATTCTTGGCCTAGCCGCAACGGCGTCGCATCCATCAGGTGTGTGCGGCCAATTTTGATGACTTTGTCCCACTGAGCAGCTTTCTGACTCAACGATTCGTGCAACCGACGCAGCGCGGGCAGCAGTCCGGTTTCGATTTGCACGGCCGTTGCAACATGGATCGCCGTAGGAAACGTGTCATTGGTACTTTGCCCCATATTCACGTGATCGTTGGGGTGGATCGACTTGGACTCCGACATCCGATCCCCGCCAGCGATTTCAATCGCCCGATTACTGATCACCTCATTCACGTTCATATTGCTGCTGGTGCCGCTACCGGTCTGGAAGACGTCCACCGGAAACTGCTCGTTCAATTTCCCCTGAGCAACTTCTTCGGTCGCCTGCAACATCGCGGCAACTTGCGAATCGGTCAGCGGGTTCTTTCCGCTGCCGGTCAATTTATCCAAATCGCGGTTGGCAACCCCGCAAGCGTATTTGACGAGGCCCATGGCTGAGATCATCGAAGCGGGTAACTGCCATCCGCTAATTGGAAAGTTCTCGACGGCACGTTGCGTTTGAGCACCGTAGTAGGCATTCGAAGGCACTTGAACTTCGCCCATCGAGTCGCGTTCGGTTCGAAATCCATTCATGGGGCTGCTTCGTTTTCAAGAGGAAACGGGAGTGTCAGAGACCGTGCATGATAGAGGGCAAGGCGTCGGGTCGGCGAGGGTAGGACTTCGCCGCCAAATCTCGAGGGCTGCCCAGCTAGATACTGTCTTGCGAATACAACCGGGCGAAACAGGGGCCAGCCCCCAATCGCCGCACAGCGGCTGGCAGGGTGCTTCACATGATGGCGGACTGACCCGTTTTCCACCGCCCGCGATCTGATGCGATGTCGACGACGGGGGAGCGAGACAATTACAACAACTCGTTAGAATCGACATGGCGATCTGTCGAGACATCCCTGAGGCGATTCCTTTGGTACCCCGAGCGTGACATGCAAAACGAGCCCGCCGCGCGAACAGGAGTTCTGCCGGGTTGTCTGTTCGCGTTGACTTCCGCTCTGGTCACGTGTGCAATGTTGTTTGTCAACGGATCGCTGGTACTGGCTTTCTTAAAGGCTTTTTCGAAGTCGGGATTCCAGTGGGCCAGAGAACCCGGTGTGATGCAGTTTCTACTTTTGCTGATTCCCGTTTTACTTGTTGTGATCCAGTGGAAGATGATTGACTACATTCGCGGACGTTTTCGTCGGTATCGAGATTGACCGGGGTCCGGACGCCGCCGATTCGAACCTTCACTGCTCGCGTCCGCTCTTGCTAATGACCCCGCTTCCTAACGCCCCCTGCTGATCCAAAGCGCGATGCAACTTTATTTGATTCGGCATGCCGAAAGTGAGAACAACGCAAAACCGGCGTATCAACGCGTCGAAGACCCGCCGATCACGGCGGTCGGACGACTTCAAGCAGAGCGTTTGTCGCTTTGGACTCATACGCTGAAGATCGATGTGCTGATCACCAGCCCATTTCGCCGGACATTGCAGACAACCCGCTACATTCTGGACGCTGCACCGCAAACGTTGCAGATTTGGCACGATGTTTTTGAACGGGGTGGATGTTTTCGCGGTCATCGACCCGAAGACACCCGGGGAGCGCCCGGGTTGGGCCGAAGTGAAATTCGCGAAGTAGTCCGACAAGCCAACACTGAATGCTTGATCGATGAAAGCATCGACGACTCGGGATGGTGGAGCGGCAAGACGCGAGAGTCGGACCAAGAAGCAGTCGAGCGAGCGAAGCGAGTCAATCAAAGGTTGATCGACACATTCGGAACCAGCCAACAAACGGTCGTGATCGTGACCCACGCCGATTTCAAGCGATTGCTGCTCGATGAACTGATAGGCGATGCCGTGAACCTGGATCGACTCGGTTTGCTACGCAATACCGGCGTCTCGAAATTGAATTTTCATCCAGGCGGCTGGGAAATCGACTGGCTCAACGCCGTCACCCATTTGCCGGGACGCCTCGTGACCGGCAAAGAATATTGAGCCCAGTCGCGCCCGCCCCGCGCCCGACAGTGGCATTCTCTGCCGCCACAATCGCAGGGACGAATCGACGCGCAAACGCCGATTCGTTCGTCGATATCCGCAGCGTCAGTTTGCGGCGTTCAAGTCCACCCGGTTTTCACTCGGCACCAAAATGCTGGTTCCCTGAGCACTGGCCGGCGTTTCCGCGGCCGATGGAATTGGATTCTGGTAGGAAGTGTGCGGCATCGTCGCGACCGGGACCACGGTGACCACGCTCGCTTGCATGACTTCGATCAACTGTTCGCTAACGCCAAATTCGTACAACCGGATGATGTCCCCAACCGACAATGGTTGGCTTGTCCCGCTGCGTCGTATCTGCGCGATCACGAGTGCTTCGCTGATCCCGCTTTGCAACATCGCCATCACATCGTTGGGAGAAATCGGTGGTGCGATCGCGCCAGGGGCACCCGCGGGAATGCCGGGTCCCATCGGCTGCACGGCGACACCGGGATGGGCGGGAACAACGATCGGGGCAGGGTGCGGATAAACCGGCTGACGATATCCGCGCGGCATCGGTTGCGGATAGGTTTGACCGGGCTGGGCGTATCCGGGGTGTCCAGCGGAATAGTGATGACTACTTTCGATACGATGGTCTTTTTGGGCGCCAATGGATCGACCAATGACGGCACCGGTGGCACCGCCGATGACGGCCCCCACGGCTTCGTTGTCATTGCGGTCGGCGATTGCCGCACCAATTGCGGCACCGGCGACGCCGCCAATAATCGTTCCACGACGACGATGCTTATTGAATTGCGCATCGGCGTCGGCCACAAAGAAAGTTACGAGCAACAGCGCCAGAACAAATCGTTTCACCACAGCGAACACCTCTACGAGTACAAGGAAACGTCTACCCTCTATGGTTCCTCATCGATTAAATTGAAGCGGTTAAAAAAGGCCTGTCGGATCCGACTTTTACAACAACGGCAACAGTCCGCACGGTCGTAACGATTACCCGCCAAATTTCCAACGAGGCAATCATGAATGATCCGAAACCTGCAGCCGGTACCGTTACTTGGTTTGATCTGACCGTCGACAACGCCAGCGAGCTGAAAGCGTTCTACGAACAGGTGGTGGGCTGGACCAATATGCCGGTCGACATGGGTGGATACGAAGATTTCTGTATGAACGCATCCGACGGTCAGACGATCGCGGGAATCTGCAATGCAAAAGGCCCCAATAGCGGTATCCCGCCTGTCTGGATGATGTACATCAACGTCGACGACATCCAAGCGACGGTCGACAAGTGCAAAGCCAACGGCGGCGACGTGATTGGAGAACCGCGGTCGGCCGGCGGCGGTCTTTGCGCGATCTTGCGAGATCCATCCGGAGCGGTTTTCGCCGTTTATCAGGCCGCCTAATGACTTAGCTTTTTGCGGTTGCGACGCAGTTGTCCGCACGCCGCATCGATCTCGCCGCCTTTGCGCTGCCGAAACTTGACATTGATGCCGCCCGTTTCGAGGACATCGCGAAAATTGGCGATCGCTTGCTTACTTGGCGTCTCATAGGGC
>JABDKS010000820.1 GCA_013002105.1 Pirellulaceae bacterium
GTCGCGGAGAGATCGGGATCTGCATTCGGATAAAACTCCACGCGGCCAACAAGGTGGCCACACCAAAGGATCGATAATCACGAAGTATCATTCTAACCGCTTCGCGATTGACGCCGTGCACGATGCATACGCCGTGTTTTTGCACTGTTTTGGAACATGTCTTACACGCTCGTCAAAAATTCAAACGCGGCACCATCAGGTTCGCGATCCGCATCAGGGCACTTCGTAACGATGATCAGTGCTTCGTTTCGAACCATGCGTTCAAGAATCGAATCACCCATCGGCCGGTTCGCATACGATGGCGTAACGACGCCATGGATTGTGGTCCCTGCATCATTTTCGCGAATTCGATTCCGCTACCGCCAATCCCTATTGAACAAAACCCACACTTGCGTACATGATCCTGTTGCGTCGAATGTTGATCGCTCGATCCATGTTGGTTGGATGGTCGAAACTCCGAGGGGCATTGAGTTTCGACCATCCTACCTCTTTCTGTTTGATGTAAGTTCTTTCGCATCCAAGAACTCTGCCGCGACGCCTGTCTGCCCGCGCGACCTATCCCGCCTGACGAACGTTCGCAATCCTGTTTGTCGCGGCGTTCTCGATTCCTCTCAGGCAACGTCGCGCCGTCAAAATCTCTTGGACGGCTCTTGTCCTGGTGATCAGAGTTACCGAATTGGTCCCCGTAGCACGTGTTGATTGGGCGCAAAGACGGGCTTTTGGATCATTTTTGCCGCAACCTGGAATGGTTGCCGTAAACTATCAGTTTGGGCTTTGTTACAACCGTGCGGTTCGTAACGGTTCAAGCACTTGCCACAAAACACCTTGGTTGACTCTATGCGATTCAGAGATTTGTTTTCGACTTCGTTCATCGCCGTCCTACTAGTCGGTTGCTCGAGCGAAATAGAAAATCTGAAGTCCACCAACACGGTGACTGTCCGGTCAACACAATCAAGCGAAACGACAACGGCAAGTTCCGGCCAAAAAACCATGGACGTGGATCCGTCCGTTAGCGAGGCAGATGCAATGAATGAGAAAGAAGATTCAAACGACACAACGCAAGAAACGATCACCGGCCGGTACAACCCGCTGGACGAAGAGGCATCGTACGTCATCCTCCGCAAAGGTACGCAACCGCGCAGCAACGATGGCTACACGCTGACCAAGGATCCGGGGACGTACGTTTGCCGCCAGTGCAACGCGCAGCTTTATCGTGCCGAACACAAATTCGAGAGTCATTGTGGTTGGCCGAGCTTTGATGATGAGATCGACGGGGCCGTCGAGCGACATCCGGACGCTGACGGATACCGCGTCGAAATCGTCTGCGCGAATTGCCAAGGTCACTTGGGACACGTATTCCACGGCGAAGGACTGACCCGCAAAAACACCCGACATTGCGTCAATTCAATCTCCATGAAATTCATTCCCGAGGGCAAAGAGCTGCCCGCAAAGATCGTCGCGAGCAAAGAAAGCCAAGCGAAACAACCATGAAGTGCCGTTGACCGGTCACACGGTCCCATCGGCGAATTATGATGGTGCGGGATTGAGCCGTTAGTCAAGGCACAATTTGTCCCGATCCATTGCGTGGAATCCATCTGTGGCGCGAGTCTTAATCACGGCATTCGAACCCTATGACCGCTGGAAAGCGAACTCCAGTTGGTTGGCGCTGATGGATTTTACCTCGTGGTACGACGGCGTGCACGACGTCAAGACGCGCCGCTACCCGGTCGACCTGACTCGGATGAGCGAAAAACTACGTGATGACCTGCGGGACGATTTCGATTTGGCACTCCACCTGGGCCAATCTCCTGGTTCGCCGCTGATCAAAATCGAATCCGTTGGATTGAACGTGCGCAGCAATGGCACCCCATTGATCAAGGGCGCGCCGGCGGCCTACCAATCGCCGTTGTGCCTGGATGAAGCCGCCAGGATGCTGATCGCCGCCGGCATCCCCAGCGAACTGTCGCACCACGCCGGCACGTACCTGTGCAACGCCGCTCTGTTTCTGAGCCAGCATTACGCCCAAGAGATGGGCATGTCGACACAATCGCTCTTTGTCCACCTGCCCCTTTCACCAGCACAAGCGGCGAACGATTCGGGCCGACTGGCCAGTATGAGCACACCCATGGCCAGCGCCGCGATCGCAATGATCATGGAAAAACTGCTCTCGCAATTAGATTGAACACGCTCGTCTGAAATGAATGCCTTCTATTCTACCGCCTGTTCAACTGAAACCCGGGCACGCTCCAAGCATCCTCGAAGTTAGTTTTGTCGACCAGGACCCGTCTTGGCAGCACTCTGCCAGGACAGGTCCTGGCCTACGATAAGCCGACATCAATGATGCCGTGCGTCTTGACCGCCCGCT
>JABDKS010000832.1 GCA_013002105.1 Pirellulaceae bacterium
TGAACCACTGGCGCGTACACACCATCGGATTGCAAGACCACTGGAAGCCAATCTAATTCCACTCGCTCTTGAGCCGCCCAGCGACATTGCGTGATTCGACTCGAGTCCAGGATTGTTGAACGCTGCCTAATCGCCCAGCCGCGTCGGAAGCTTCGCAGCGAGAACGACAGCAAGACAAACGTCACAAGACACCACAGAAGTGCGGCGATCAACCAGGTTGATGGCAGGTGGGCGGGTGCCCCACTCGTTTCACGTGCAGCATTGTTCGGAGAATCTAGCCGCGCCGCATTTGAGACCGTGATGGAGGTTGAACTGAATTTCTGTGCAGTGTCCGCCGGCAGCGGCGATGTGTTCTCCAACTTGCCGGCGTAGGAACTCGCGTAATAGTCCACGCCAGTCTGGGCGGAAGTCGATGCACCTGTATTGGCTGATCGCACCGTGAATGGCACCGAAAGGATCGGTGAATGGATCGTAGCTGTTACCAAACCAATGATTGGCGCAGATAAACAGGCGACGAGTGCCGACAGAAGGATGCCATGCCGTAGTAGCGGATGTTTGGCAAAAAAACGCGACACAGTAATCGAGGTTAGCGATACGAGAACGATGGCAGCGATGCTGAAACCGACAGTTTGCGGCCAATCCGTGCTCGACAAGATTGAAGTCCAATTCATGATTGATTACCTCGCTTTTGGCTTTGTTTCGACGTTCTCTTTGCTCCATCCAGCATTCTTCGAATCCGCTTTAACTCGGCAGGAGTCAAGCCACGGTAATCGAGCAACGCAGTCATTAGCGTTTCCGGAGACCCACCGCAAACATTGTCGATCACTTCAATGACTCTCTGCCCCACTGTCGCCTCACGCGGTAGAACGGCGGAGTACAAATAAGTGCGTGCCTGTTCTCGGTGAACGAGCCAGCCCTTTTCCTCCATCCGTTCTAAAAGCGTGCGGACGGTGTTCCTGGCGACGTCACGACTTCGCAAAAGAACTTCGCGAACGTCGCGGGCCGAGGCTTCGCCCAGATCCCATATGATTTCCATGATTTCCCGCTGCGACTCCGATAAGGGCGGCAGCTCCGAGTGCGGCGTGCTCATCACAAGAACTCACTTTCAAACGAGTTGGCTACAGTGTGTAGCCACATGGTGGCTACATCTTGTAGCCATGTCAAGTCGTAAAGCAATATCTTTTCTCTTGCATTGCAAAAGTCATTGCTTCGCTAGAATCTGTCCTTGCCTGAATCGCGGCGGAACCCACGTCGCTAATACTTAGCTGCAAGCGAATCAGCCGAAAGAATCAACGATTTAGTGCTCATGCTTCACGATGCCTGTATCCCGCGGGTCGCTCCCACCGACGCGCCGAATGCAGGGTAGCGTCGGCGCACCAGTGTCATCGATCGGAGCAAATTTCCAGTCAGTCTTGCTACCTTCGTTTCTTGCGTCGAAGCTCCTTGAAGCTAACTCGATCGCGTTGGGACATCGCCGAAAGATCAGTTCCAAAAAGAAGAGCTCCCTGCATTGAAGCTGCGACGGCGCAACCGACAAGGCAATCGAGCCAGTGGTTGTCGGGTTGTTCGGGGTGGGTTTCCATTCGTCGACGGTTCGGCCGCGGCCTTCGGTTTTGATGGAGCACTCGGCGGTGACTTGTTCGGCGAACATGCGATATCCGGTCTCGTGGCGTTCCATTCAGCGTGGTGGCATCGGAGGGCTCGCGCCCTACCCGAAATCCGATCTTGATCGAAAAGTATTGGCGACAAGCCTCGTGCGCTCACAGGATTGCCCACGCAGCTCTGAAATTCGCTGCACACCAATGATCGTCTCGGATTTGCGCAAGCACTTAAACGCCGGTGAAACTCGTTCTGCAACCGTGGCAGCTGTTTCTCCTAATCGTGGCCGATGGGGCAAATCAAGAACAGCAGCCAACAGCAGACGTATTTTATTCTCGGAGCCATTGGCGGTCTTTCGTAATAGGATGGATGGAAGATCCAAGAAACGCACGGCGGCGCTGCTCGCCAATGGAGACACAGTTTATCTGTCGCACCTTGGTCGGTTCTACTTTACAATCTGCGTGGGAACCAACGCGCAGGGATCATACGATGAGAATCGAACATCAGTGGACGCAACTCGGGAGACGCGCGTTTGTGAAGCAAGGGACGCTCGTGTTAGGGGCCGCCTCGATGGGCAGTGGGCCGTTGCTGGCCGATGATGAGCGACCAGGTTTTCGCATTGGCCTGGTGACGGACTTACATTATGCCGACAAGCCACCTGCGGGGACTCGCCACTATCGTGAGTCGCTAGGAAAACTGCAGGAAGCGGCCCAGCAATTCGAAAAAGATCAGCCAGCATTTCTGGTTGAATTGGGCGACCTGATCGACGCTGCCGACACGGTGGAAACCGAACAGCGTTATCTGGAGACGATCAACCGAAGGTTTTCTGCCATCAGCAGTGATCGACATTACGTTTTGGGCAACCACTGCGTTGACACGCTGACAAAAGAGGAGTTTCTTGGGGGTGTCCAGCAGCAGAGTTCTTATTACTCGTTCGATCGGGACGGATTCCATTTTGTCGTGCTGGATTCTTGTTTCCGCAGCGACGATGAACCGTATGGACGAAAGAACTTCCAGTGGACGGATACCAACATTCCCGCGTGGGAACTTGAATGGTTGGAAGCCGATCTGAAGGCCACCAGTAAGAAGGTGATTGTCTTCGCCCACCAACGACTGGATGTTAGCGACAAGTATGGGGTCAAGAACAATGCTGACGTAAGAAACGTGCTCGAATCATCGGGCAATGTGTTAGCCGTCTTTCAGGGGCACAATCACAAAAATGACTTAAAAGAAATTGGCGGCATCCATTACTGCACGCTAGTGGCGATGGTGGAAGGCTCGGGCAAACAGTCCAACGGTTACTCGCTCTTGGAAGTCAAGCCCAGCGGAACGATTCACCTTGTCGGTTTTCGCAACCAATCCAGCCATCGATTCAATGACGCTTGATATGGACGCCTGACAAGATCGGCATTCCCTGGTGGGGCACGAACCGAAGGTGCAATTCGTTCTCAATCTCAATATTCTTTAGCGAGAGCTGTGTCGTCGCATTCCCGTCGACCGCATCGATGGTGACATCTTCGGCCACGCGTTCTCCTTGCGCGTACACGTCAAAAACGCGAATACCACCGGCCCGTGGCTCAGGCGCCCCGAAGAATAATCGGACGTCATGCTGTTTGGCTGGACCGGCGACTTTGGCGGTTGCGGTTTCGGCATCAATGATCAGCTTGGCCGCTTGGGCGTGCCCGGCTTTGGACCACGCGGCAGCACGTATATCCGCACCGCTGATTTGAAAGGCCAACGAGTTGCCCGGATTCCAGTCGGCGCGATTCACCACTGTCTGAACGAGCGCGGAAAGATCGGGAGTCCGCTGTTGGGTTTTCGCCGCTCCAAGCTTTTTCCCGGGACCTGGTTTCCACCCGACTTCTTTCCTCGTGAGCGATCGCGACGTCAAGTCGTGTGATTGGTTGCGAAAGGGAGCAGCATTGCCAACGTTTTCTGCAGCGATGATCAAAGATGCGGACTTGCTGGACGGCCCGTCGCACGTGAACTGCAGATGCGCACTGCGAATTCGCGTCTTGCGATCAAGATTGATCTTGTTAAATCGCATCCCGATCACTTGGGTCCCCGATTCCGCAACCAGATTCAGTTCACTGCTGGTGAGATCCACTTTTCCGTTTTCGTCCTCAGAAGCGTCATCATTGATGTGCTGGATCGGTATCCCATTGATCAGGTTGTGTTCATCTTTCAGTTTTAAGTCGATACGCAGATCAGTGATTCCATCAGCACCGGATGCCATCATCCATGGCCGATCGAACGACGACATCGTGGATGAATGATGTTGCACGAAACGAGTCTCGGGATTGACGCGAATTGACAACGGCGGCGAGTCGCCCGCCACAACGGGATGCTCCAGCCACAACAAACCATCGGCGTCACGACGATCACCAGGAGCGCCAAAGTTAATCGCCAAATTCTCGACTTGCTTGCCGTGAGTCGCAGCAGAAGCAATGTTGTGAATACTCCAGGTTTCTATTTCAGGCATGTGTACCAGTGCCAGCGATGTCTGATTTTGGTAAGCACAGCTGCACGTTCTGGTGTAATCCGGTGCGTTCAAGACGCCGTTGGCGACGACTAAATTGGACGTGCAACCCGACTTGAACCCACCCAGATTCCCTGTGCCGGCGTCGGCAAGCAAGTCGTAGAACCCTGCGGCACCCGAGCGAAACGTTAACAGGTTCTCACTGGCGATGATGTTGTTGCAACCGTACGCACGGGTGACGGTCCAAGGTTGCGGTTCTCCCGTCAATGGATTACTGACTAGCTTTGGCTGACCCGTTTTTAAATGGAACGCGCCTGCCGACTGGGTATAGGAATTGGCGTTCGTGATAATCCAATCATTGTGCAGGATGCACGGACCGGCATATTTCAGGGAATCATTCTTCCATTCCAAAGTTCCATTCGCACCGCGGTTAACGGCCATGCCCTGGGCGACTTCGTCGGATAGCCGATCGCTCGCTTTGGCACCGGCCTGCAACAACAGATCGTGTTGCTCGGAGTAACCAAGCCAGGTGCCAAAAACATTGTTTGTGATTTCCCAAGCCGGTTTGCCCGTTCGAAATTCAAAAGCGAGGATCCGATAGCTGTCGGCACGCGATTTACCGCGCCGTCGTAACGCGTCTTCAATCTTCTGGGGAGTCCGATCAAGGCAGTAGATCTTGCCCCCGCCAGCAACGATGCCGTTGTGCCAAAAACTGTGATCGGCGTCGACTTTCCAAAGCTGCTTTCCGGAATACCGGTCAAAGCCGACCAACGCTTCACTTGCGGCCCGATCAAGACTCTTGGTACCAAAACCCGCTTTTTTCGGCGCCAGTTCTTTGTCGGAATCGAACGACAAGCTGTGACGACTGCCGTACATCGCAAATCCAAGCCCGCCGATCAGCACGTCCTCGTAAACACCGATATAGCCCCACTGCTCTTCTTCGCCCGACTCGGATTTCGGTAGCCGGAAATCGGCAAGCGTTTCTCCCGTCGCGGGGTCCAGCGCGTGACAAACATTGGCTTCGACGATGTAAATGCGGTCAGCGGTAGCGACATAGTTG
>JABDKS010000917.1 GCA_013002105.1 Pirellulaceae bacterium
TCGCACCATGAATGCTGATGTCGGTCAAAATGTCCAAGTCACCGGCTGCCGATGTGTTATCAGCAATCGCGTTACCAATCGTCAACTGATAGTTGGCCGCCGACAAAAAGATGTCGTCGGCACCGCCGGTGTTGTTGGCGGCAATGATCGCTTCGCGCAACGAAATGCTGCCGTCGGTGCCTTTTGTTGCCATCAAGTTTGCGATACTGGACGTGTCCCCATCGACCACGTCCAAATTGGTATCGACCGTGATTGCGGTCAGCAACGCGTCCCAAGACTCCTGCATCTCGGCACTGATCGCCACGTCGGTTTCAACCACACCAACGATGAACTCCAGATGCCAGTCGGCACCATAATTCCAGCTACCGGTCAAATCGTCGCTGGCCGCCACGTCCGCCCCGGTCAACGCAGCAATCGATTCGGTCAAGGCGCGACCCGAATCGACGCTTGCCAGATCACAACCGTAAATCAACAAGTCGGCATCGGTGGATAGCGCATCGCTCCAACTGGCCATCTCGCCCGCATAACCACTCAGGTTGCTTTCATTCAACCAGACGTTGCCAAGATTGAAGGTGCCATTGGTACCGTGCGAGACCAGGTGAATCGCATCCAGGTCGCTGTACTCGGATAAAATACTGGTGATCTGATCGATCCCGTCCATCGTGCTGTCCAGCACGTAGACGTCAAAGTTCCGCGATTCATCGGCGTTGTTGATGATGTCCGCAACCAGGTCTTCGTAGTTCTCCGCTGCGGTATCGACAAAGACGATTTCGTTGCTCTTGGTGTCGGCCTGAGAATCCGCGAGACCGCGATCTTCGGACCAAACCATCACGAATTCACCATCGTCCAGATGCTGGTCGCCGTCTGACGGCTGATCTTTTTCACTCGGTGCGGATGCCGAAACAGCCGTCGCCGCCTGAGTGATCGCTTCGTCAGGAACCACGCCTCCGTCGGCCGCGTCTCCTGCATCGGGGACTTCCACCGGCACCGGCGCAGCAGACATCATCACGCGTTCTTCGAGTTGCTTTAAACGGAGCCGGCGGGGGCTGGGCTCGTTCAACTTGGTGGTCAGGCGTGTGCGCAGATTCAGCGCTCCCTCTTCCACCTTCGATGTCCATTTCGACAGCAGTAACTTGATCTTCATGTTTTGCTCGTAAACAACGGCGACAAAATTGGCTATCTAATACCTACTGCGCCTACCGCCGGTAGGCTGGCGATTTGCGCGCAAAGATTGCGGGATAGATAAAGTGTTTCTTCGGCAGAAGATGGGCAAAACAGGAGAAGAGTCGGGATTACCCAAGGGTTCCCGATCACTGTTCCGCACCGTAAAAGACGCACGTTCTTAGCGACTGCGCGTGACTTTAACGGTTCGCTAACCGTCAACGGTTCGGTTGTCCCGACCGCCTGTAACACATCGACCGGTCACAACCATCGAATCAGCTGCGAAAAGGCTGCCCGCATTGGACTGTGCGCCGGCATAACCCGAATGAACGGTAGTAGTAGAAGAACCACTTCAGCCGTAGTTCCCCGCAAAAGCCGGATGACACAAATATACAAAACCGTATTGGTTGTATTGATCGTGCCACTATTAAGTGGTCTCGGTTGCGTCCACGCGCCTTTCAGCTCGCTGAAGAAGAAGGCTCCCGTCGATGCACCACTGTCCCAGAGCACTGTGACCCAGAGCACTGTGACCCAGAGCACTGTGACTCAGAACACTGTGACCAAGGTCGCGACAAAAACATCCAGCACGAAGCCGTCTCCGACGGTCGCCAAAATTGCCAAACCAGCCGACAGTGGATCTGACGCCACAAAGCCTGTCCCTGTCCGCCTGGCCGAGATCCAACAATCCGCAAAAACGCGAGATTACTACCAAAGTGATTCGCGTGATCTGATTGCGTTGGACATGCCGCAGCCCAAATCACCGGCAACCAAAGCGCCCGCATTGATGGGCGGAGACGGGATCGAAGCACTCGGTCCAATCGACGCCGATCGCCTCGCCGCGCTGACCGAAAGCTGCGAGACCCTGGAATTGTTCGGCGAAACTCCCGAACAGCCCGACGCGCAGTTCGCATCAACCATCGCTTTTGCCAGGCTCTACGACTGGGACGCCGCAGCAGAGGATGCATTCGCAGCCACACTGACGGCGAAACAAGCAAGCGAAGATATCGAACCGACGACGCAAGCGCCCACGCGACTTGCAAACCATCGTCAACCCGTCCCGCAAGATATTCGCCTGGGACCCATTCGCACAGAAAAAGACATCCTGCGATCAAACGCCGACAATCAAGTCGTTCAGACACGCTGCCGATTGCTCCGCGAAGACCCACCGCTGATGCGTGAATGTATCGATTTAGGGCTCGGCAACATCAGCTCGGTCATTCATCCTTGTGGATTGAAATACCTGTCACCCTACTTGGGTCGCGTTTCCCTTTATGACGATCAATCGATTGCTCCGGCGTCTGCGACAACCAACGACGGTGAACAAATGGTCGCCCTGCCACCGAGTGGATGGTGGGAATCAAGTGTCACCGAGTCCAATCGCGAGCAATCCACGCCAGTGGTACTGGATCTGGAATCGCTGACCGTCCGCACGCTAGCGAATTCCAAGTACTTGCAAGGCCTCGCCGACCTGCCAATCATTCGCGAAAAGTCGACGATCGAAGCGATCGCGGAATTCGATGCCAGCACGTTCATGCAATCACGCTTCGATCGACGCAGCGAACCAGTCGGCAACGAATTGACCGTCGGTCCCGGCGGCTCACGACGATTGCGCGAGAACGATTTTGCGACTTCCGTCGGGATCACCCGCAAAACCACCACCGGTGCGCGGCTGAACGTGGCACAAGAAGTCGGATTGTTCAACAACAACTCCACCTTCATCGATCCACGACACCAAGGCAACTCGCGGCTGACCGTCAACATCACTCAGCCATTGATGAGCGGTCGCGGCAAGGCCTACAACACCAGCTTGATCATGCTGGCAAAAATGGACGAGCGTCTCGCATGGGACCAAGTCTCCGAGCAACTGCAAGATTACCTGGTCGAAGTCACCGGTGCCTACTGGCAGCTGTACCTCGAACGGGCTCGTCTGACACAAAAGGAACAGCACCTGCATCGTGCTCAATCCATTCTCAGCGAAATCGAGCAGCGTCGTGACATCGATACGGTGGACAATCAAATCGCCCGCGCCCGGTCCGCCGTTCATAGTCGACGCAGCGAACTGATCCGTGCACGAACACTGGTCAAGAATGTCGAATCACGACTGCGAGCACTGGTCAACGATCCAGGTCTGTACGGCGCGGCGATCGAAGTCGTCCCGGCCGAAGCACCGCAGATCCAACCGCTGAACATCTCGGTTCGCGACGCGATGGCTCAAGCTCTGGAAAGCCGCAGCGAGATCGACGAAGCGATCCAGAAGGTCCGCGCCGCCGGCGTTCGCCTGTCGGTCGCCAAAAACGAACTGCTGCCTGTGCTGGACTTGGTCCTGGAAACTTACCTGAGCGGTCTACGCGGCCAAGACGACATCGGCCGCGCCTGGATCGACCAATTCAGTGTCGGTGAACCCAGTTACGCTGCCGGACTGCGTTACGAGATCCCAATCGGGAACCGGCTGGCCAAGAATCGCCACGAACGACGGCGTTTGGAAATGCGTCAAGCCATCTCGCAGTTTGAATTCCGTGTCGAAGAATTGATGTCGGAAGTCGAAATCGCCGTTCGCGAAGTCGACACCGCGTACGAAGAAATGACAGCTCGCTACGAAGCGATGACGGCAAGTCAAATCGATCTGGAATACTTCCAAAAACGATGGGAACTCGTGCCCGGCGACAACCGCAGTGCCAGTTTCTTGCTCGAAGACATTCTCGAGGCACAAGATCGTCTCGCCGCCGGCGAATCCAATTACGCTCAAACACAGATCTCCTATGCGATGTCGATTGTCAAGTTGAAACGAGCATTGGGCATTTTGATGCAAAGCGAAGAGATCGACACACGACGTGGATGTGATTGCGGGTTGCCACAGTACACGTTCCAAAAACAGGCAGTCGTGACGAGCGACTACGCCGCACCGGTATTGCAGTCCGCACCGATGTCGCAACATGTTCAGGAATCAACACGACAGCAACCGCCAGTTCAGCAACTGACGGATCCGCGGCCCGCATTTCCTGGACGCATGAATCCTCGGCAATCACCGCCGCAGTCGGCACCTTTGCCGCCCGGTCGAGCACCCGAAGCG
>JABDKS010000923.1 GCA_013002105.1 Pirellulaceae bacterium
GTCCACAGCTGCACCTTCACCGGCACCATCATAGATGGTGATCTCAGTTTCTTCTCGCGAAGTACTGCATTGCAAGCTAGCACCTGTGAACGCTCGGAAGTCGCCCGAGAACGTGAATCGGTCACGAAACTTGATGTAGCGAAATCCAACTTGGCCCGCGATGACTTCGTTTTCCGTCGTTGTGTTGTCGGTGATCAGTTGTTCTGCGTCGCCGAAGATAATGAACGGGACGGTATCGATATCAAGCGAAGAGTTGTACGTTTGCAACGTGTTGACATCAGTGACTCGCATCCAACGGACACCGACCAACGGTTCTAGGATTCCGCCATAGCGGTACGGTTCCATACGCCAGGTCTTGTTCAGTTCGTAGGCGTCATAGTTGACGACGTTTTCGCTGTCTTGGATAAAGTAGGTACGAGTATTCAAGCCGGGGGTATTGCCGTCGCCTTCGGGGACGATGAATCCGAACGGCGGAGCCTGGTTGGCGGGTGTCCCGCCCAGTTGATCCGTGTTGATTCGATTGACTCGTTCACGTTCGATCGTGAAATATTTGCCGATGCCAATGCGGCTCCAATTGAACAGCCAACCCTTGTCCACATCCGGTCGCATAAACCCGACTTCATATCGGTGTCCCCAACCTGGATCCAGTTTGGTTTCCGAGACATTTGGATCATCTAATTCCGGACGCGATGCCCACAAACGGGTTCGATCGTATGAACCGAACCAGCCTGAATTGGCTCGTTTGCTCGGTTTCATGTCATCGAAATCCATCTGATGCATTGGCTCGAACCAACGAAAATCCGGATCGAACTCGAACGGATCCGCCACAGGAAGATGCTCCTGTGCTTGTGCCGTTGTCGAGACTCCGCCCAGCAATGCTAGGGCTGTGAGTAGTCCTGCCGTCAGTTTCCGTACCGACATTTTTCCACCGTCGTGCATGTAGTTGCGATTGAAACAACGTGCGACCCCCGTCGCAGCTGCTCGGTAACACCCGTATCAAGCTCGACCTCCAAGGAATGTCCCAGGTGATCGCCTGATGTGTGTCCCCCCGAACGTTTGATTCGATCGCTACGTTGCCATGCATGGCATTGGCGCATCGACCCCAAACAGTTCGGGTTGTAGCGGTAGTATCGGACCGATCGGTTGCTCAGGCTTAGCCGGAATACCGGCGGATACGGCAAAAGTGCGAGAATCTGCAAAACCGTCACAGATTCACAACGGTTTGATGGCAAGATCGCACCACAAAACAGGCTATTTTTTACCTAAAGACCGTTTGGCAGCAAAGAACTCCGTCAGAACTCGACCGCAGGCATCCGCCATCACGCCGCCGGTCACATCGCATTGATGGTTCAGCCGGTCATCGCCCAATAGCTGGTACAAACTCGTCACCGCACCACCCTTCGGGTCGGCAGCCCCGAACACGACACGTGGCACGCGTGCCTGCAATATGGCACCGGCACACATCAAACACGGCTCCAGCGTGACATAGAGCGTTGCCCCCTCCAGTCGCCAGTCATCGATCGCAGCAGCAGCCTGAGTGATGGCAATCATCTCGGCATGCGCCGTCGGGTCGTGCAGCGACTCCCGCTGATTGGCTGCCGCAGCGATCATCGCGCTGTCGCGCACGATCACCGCTCCCACCGGGACTTCGTCAGCCGTTACAGCGCTGTAGGCCATTTCCAAGGCCCGTGTCATCCAATGCTGATCAACATCCAGGATCGGTTGCATTATTTTGACGAATCGACTTTCTTGACGGAGGCATCTTTGTCGGCGTCAACGGTTTCTCCCTTTTCGTCAGCCGAATCCTTCGTCTCCGCATCTTTCTTGTCCGACGGTTTCTTTGATTTCAGCTCCGCACCCAATTCGGTGGCCGCTAATGCGCGGACGCGGATATTGCGAAACTCTGATTGACATTGAAAGTTCGCCAAACCCAGCGGCAAGCAGGGGTCCATCTCGTAACGAATGTCAAACGTGTGGCCCTTTCGTGGGTGTTCAAATTGCAGTACGTCGTCGATCCAAACGGCCAACCGCGATGTTTCGACGCGAACTCGCGCCTTGTACCACTTTTTGTTGTCAAAGGCACGAAATAGCGTCGTGTCGTTATCACTGGCATCTCGGTCGTCAATGCTGCTGATCCCGACGGTACCACCACCCCAACCGCCCAGCACTAAACTGACGTGATCTTCTGCGACCGGGAACGTCAACGCACAGAAGAAATCGAAACCGTCCACCCGACGCGCTTCGACTTCGATTTCGTAGTTATCTTTTCGTACATCACCAGCCCAGCGAACGCCCGTGATCGGGTCGCCGTAATCCATCGTGATCAGGTTTTCTTTGATCTGAACTTCACCATCGCCACCAAACTGACAAACTTCCCATTTGTCGTTCAGCGACCGCCATTTGGTTGCATCGGCTTTCTTTTTGCCGCCTTTTGGCTTCGCCTCAGCAGTGGCGGGAGGATCCGCGGCAGCGACGTCCGTTGACAGGCAGGTTGCTGACAGGCAGACGATCAAGGCAACAACGGGGCACAACAAACTACGTATCACAATTCTCACCTCAATTTTCGCAAAACGTCCAAACCGATTGGGCTGTTTTTTTTCAACGCCTTCAGCAACCACGTTCCATCAGATTAACATGTCGACGCACTAACGCGATCCAATTGTAGACTCATCGATGCATCCGGTAACTAAAATTTCGATTTTTGGCGTTCGCTTAGGCGTCATTGCGCTGATCGTCTATTGGATCGTTATCTTTCTGGGCACCCACCTGCCCAAACCACCGAACATCGCGGCGAGTTTAGGCGACAAATCAAAACACACGATCGCCTATTTTGGGCTCGGTTTGCTGCTTTGCTATGTGACGAACCACCCCCGCACGTGGCAGCGTTTTCTAAGTGTTGCCGCCATCGCGTTGACCTACGGGGCAATTGACGAATTGACACAACAATTGGTACCCGGTCGTCATGCCGATGTAATGGATTGGGTGGCCGACGCGGTTGGGGTCACGTTAGCGATCGCCGTGTACAGCGTTGCCAGGCATTGGTATCGAAAACGCCAACGGGGTTTGTAATCAAGTCTGATTGCAACCATCTGCGGGAAAAGGGGCTTGCACCTACGTCAACGATCAAAACGCTCTAGGCATCGTCGAGTTCTTTTCTCGCTTGGACAACACGTTGGCGTGCTTGTTTGACGTTACTGCCGGTCGCAGTCAGGTGTCCCATTTTGCGTCCTATTTTGGCCATCCCCTTGCCATAGAGATGCAGATGGACGCCGGCGACGCTCAGCACCCGATCCCACGCAGGCGGCGAACCATCTACATTCCATAGGTCGCCCAACAAGTTTGCCATCGCTGCGCCGCCTCCGATTAACTGGGTGCTGCCCAGCGGCAATCCACAGACCGCACGAACGTGCTGCTGAAACTGACTTGTCTCCATGGCTTCGATCGACAAGTGCCCTGAGTTATGAGGTCGCGGTGCGACTTCATTGATCATCAGCACCGCGTCATCGTCCAGGACAAACATTTCGACGCACAGCAGACCGACGACGTCCAACGTCTCTGCGGCCGATCTGGCAATTTCACAGGCGCGATTTTCCAAAGTCGACGAGATCGATGCAGGAACAGTCGTGATATCTAAAATGTGGTTGGCATGTTCATTCTCGAACACCGGAAAACACTCGCATCGCCCATCAGCGGTACGTGCAACGACCACGGAGACTTCACGATCAAACGCAATGCACTTTTCCGCAGTCCACGAATCGGCAGTTGCCCACGGAACGGCTGCCGCCTGCACTTCCGACTCGACGCGATGTTGCCCCTTGCCGTCGTAACCGCTGCGTGTTGTTTTCACAATCAGCGGCCACCCAAGTGTTTCGGCTGCGTGGCACAATGACTGGGCATCGCTTACTGATTGGAACGGCGTCACCGGTAACCCAGCGTCTCGCAACGTAGTTTTTTCGACTAAACGATCCTGAGCGGTCGCAAGTACGCTGGCGCTCGGATACGTGGGCGCGAATTCGCTGCACCTGGCGATCGTCTCGGCCGAGATATTCTCAAATTCTAACGTGATGACGTCGCATTGCTGTGCGAATTCGTGCACGGCATCGGCATCCGTTAGCGAGCCGATGACCGCACGCGTTGCCACTTGGGCGGCTGGCGAATCAGAATCTTCGCAGAACACCACGACGTCGTAGCCCATCGTCGCTGCCGCCATCGCGAACATCCGTCCTAGTTGGCCGCCGCCGACCATGCCGATGGTCGCTGGAGGGAGAATCAGATGGGCTTGGTTCACATCGGTGTCTTGGGTCATCAAGTCAGAGAGGGCAGGATCCATTTTTCTCAAAGCTCGGCGGAATCGAGTACCGTTTGTGTCTGTTTCTTTACAAAATCACTTAACCGATCGGCGAGTTGTTGATCGCTGAGCGCCAAAATTCGCGCGGCCATGATCCCAGCGTTCTTCGCACCCGACTTACCAATCGACATAGTGGCCACCGGAATACCACCTGGCATCTGCACAATCGACAACAGCGAATCAAGTCCCTGCAGTGCGCGACTTTGGACCGGTACGCCGATCACGGGCAAATTCGTCTCGGATGCGACCATGCCCGGCAGATGTGCCGCCCCGCCGGCGCCCGCGATGATCACCCGCAAGCCACGATTCGCTGCACATTCCGCGTAAGCCACCATGCGCTGCGGCGTCCGGTGTGCCGAAACAACGTTCTTTTCATAGGGCACGGACAATTCGTCCAAAATCTCACAAGCCGCTTGCATGGTCTCCCAGTCGCTACGGCTACCCATAATCACACCGACCAAGGCATCAGTTTTTCCGAATTCAGTTGCGGACATGTCGAAACAACGTTGCAGGGGTAGATGCGGATGTGTGGTCTGTCTCTTGTCGACACCAACTTTTTACGGCACGTGACCCCAATTGAACAGATGTCCAAGTGCCTGGGCCAGTGCAAACACCCCAAACGCCCTCGACAAGTCGTCTCCAACGCGAGCTGCTGGGTGAATCGCCTGCTGGTAATCCAGACGCGTCGCCCCAAGATCCAGCGTGATGCTTAAGATCCCAGCGTGATGCCTAAGATCCCGCGTGGTGTCTCCAGTGGACCCTGTCGCTCATTCCTGATCGTTGGCCGTCGGACGTGCCGATTCTCCCGGCGTCTCCCCTGACTCGCTGACCCTCTGCAATCGAACGTACGTCACTCGATTTGATTCGCCAGTCGATATCGAATTAGCCGAACGCAGCAATACTGACTGCTGATAGGAATGGAATCCTGGCTGATCAATCGTCAGCCGATGCTCACCTACCGGGCCCCTGATTGTTGTCTCGATCGTCGACTCGCTCAACTCAATCCGCTCCGACGGCCCTGTGACTTGCATTTGGCAGCGTACATAAACGCCCGATGGGTCGATCGTGGACACCCGGTGATAACCGCTTGCGATTTTCGCCGATTCGCCCAAGGTCACTCCAACCCGTTTGCTTTCGCCATCAGCTAATTCGAATCGAGCCAACGCCGGTGTGTCGCGTCGGTTTCCATGTCGGATCACGTACTTTCCTGCGGGCAAATCATTGGCTTCGTAGACTGGCGGACCGTCTTGATTGGGTTTCATCCGCAATGACTGGTAAACGCGGTCTCCGTCCATCCAGGCCACCAGATGCGCGCTCGCTGGTTCGCCGTCATCGGACTTCACGTCGACAACCACGTCAGCCTTTCCAGCAGGAATCGGAAAAGGAATCGTCGTGTCAATCTGCGCCGCGGTGATTTCAATGTGTTCACGAACTTGAAATGCACCCGCACCACCGCAGACCAATTCGTAGTCGCCGGGCGAGACGCTTTCGAACACAAACGGCTGATCGGGGCTTTCGCGTGGCCTCAGAATCGCAGCGCGTCGCCCAAACATTTGTCCTGGGTTGTGTTGCTGCAACTCCATCGACAACCGCTCGGGCAATGCGTCGCCCTGGGTCGTGCATTGAACGATCAGTTGTCCCGATCGTTGGTCGATAGTCCCTAAGTCCACACCGTCATGGGCGGGGACATCCAAGGTCATTACTTTTACCCACTCGCTACGCCGCGATTCAATCTCGCGGTACAGATTCCAGTGTCCTGCCGGAGCGCCAAAAAACGTGAACTCGCCATTGTCGTCCGTCCGCGCAAACATCTTCATCGCACCGAAGGTCGAATCGTTGCCGCCCAGTTGAAGACGAGCGCCCGCGATTGGCTGAGAATTAATGAGAAAGCGCCCACTTGTTGCGGCGGTTCCGCCAAAATTCAACGTGTGGGTCTTTCCCTCCTCGGCGAACACCGCATGACGCACGACGCCCATGCTTCGCCACTCCTCGGGGCGACTGACATAGATCCAGGCAGCCGGCAGGTGATCCAATTCATAGAAACCATTTTCGTCGGTTGTAACCTGACCGAACCGACCCGCTTCGCGATCGTCGCCACCATAAGCGTTGTCGTCTTGAAACAACAACGGCTCATTCGCTTGCGGCTGGCCATTTTGATCGAATACACGACCGCGGATGGTTGCGCCACGTGTCAGCTGGACGCTGATCGGTTCCATTGCCTCGGATACATCCACGCCCTGCACGATGCGAAAGACAAAGTCCGGATGATCAACCCGGATTGTCTCGCGTCCCTCGGCCAAATTGTCGATCACAAATTCGCCCGCGTCAGTTTTGACGGCACCCGACATCGTTGCAAAGCGTCCCATGACGCGAGGCATCGATCCGGAACTGAGCGATAGAGCACGAACCGTTGCGCCGTCGAGAGGTTTGCCATCCGCATCGACCACTTTTCCACGCAACGATACGCCCCGATCCAGGGAGATTGCCAATTCGGTGTCGCTTTGGTCGACGGTATTGACCTGGTCGCTAGCTCGGATCGCGTAACCGTCGGCCCAAACGGTTACAACGTAGATCCCCGGTCCGACGACGTCACACTGGAACTTTCCCTGTTTGTCCTTCGCAATCTTCCACTCATTGCTCTGTACGTAGTTGGGGCCGCTTAGCGTACGCAGCTTGGTCACGCGATAACGATACTGCGTAACAGGTGCTTTGGTCTCGGCATCGATCACCTGACCTTGCACCCGGGGTTTGTCGCGTGCCCGCACGACAATCTGCAACGGTTCGTCCGTGGGAACTTTTACGTGATCGAGATCCGACAAGTTCTTGATCTTGCGCAGGTTCAACACCTCTAATTCGGGATCTTCGGGACGGATTCGATAAGTGCCTCGCGGTATGGGCCCGATCTTGACGTCCGTGGTGCCCGGTTTGACGTAGTGGCTGATGTGGTGCCGAGTGTCGGTCGAATAACCGTCGATCCTGAATCCATCCTCCAGTGGCTTGCCGATCCAGCGGATCTTGCACTGCAGAAACACCATCGATTGTGGCGAGGGGTAGTCAAGTTTGACCGTGATGGGCTGCTCCATCTTCAACAGGTCGGCATCTGAGAGCACGCCTCGGCTTGTCGACATCCGCTCGCCTAGCGGGATGGAGATCGTGACGTTATAGGCACCGTCTCCGATATGCGGCAATTCGAACGACCCGTCATCACCAATTAATTCGCCGCGTGGGGACGCACCAAAATGCCACCACGACGGCATTGCCAAGATATGCCAACCGGCCGCGGGCAGCCCATCGGAACAAATCGCTTTTCCTCGCACTGTTTTGCCGTCTTTCAAGACCACTTTGTGCGATTGCTGTTGATCCGGATCGCTGGCGGACACAACAAGATGGCTGTCGACATAGTTTTTGCTTTGGATGCCAATGATGTATTTTGCGTCCGATGGCATTAGCCCGCCGACGGTCACCTTTCCGTCGCCGACGCTGCGGTCCGAATCGCTATTGCGGAAGCGCTCGTCGGCAAGCGACGCAGAATAAACTGCGACGCCGCGAATTGGTTTGTCATCTTCATCCACGATCTGCAAATGAACTTGGCAGGCACGCGGTAGCGTGAAATCTTTTTGCAGCACCGCGTCCGGATCGATCAAAATCTTTGGCATCTTGCGGTAGTCGCTGATTCCCACAGCGCTGTTGCACTCTATACGCAACCGGTGCTCACCTGGCTTGGTCGCGTCGACAAAAGCGTAATACCCATTTTCGTCGGTTTGTGAACGTAGGTAACTTGGTCCCTGGAGGGTCAGCTTGGCGTCGGTTACCGGATTGCCCCGGTCATCGACGATGCGTCCGTACAGCGGGCCCTTTTGCACATCCGTATCACCCGTGTCTTGAGCATGAGACACCGTTGTTGCGATCAATAAAACTGCAACGATGTGAGACGGGACGAATAACCAGCGACAA
>JABDKS010000945.1 GCA_013002105.1 Pirellulaceae bacterium
ACGTAGGTGGGTGGGAGCTAGCGTCTTGTATATCTCTTGTGCAACGGCCTCCGAAACTTCATCCACACCCGGTTCGAAACCAAATCGACCGATTGCCGCGCGATCCTTGGGCCAAACGTGCAGTTGATCAAACACACGCGCCGATTCGTTTCGCAGATTTAGTTGCTCGACCAAATGATTCAGCTGGGTCTGTCCGTCGACGTTGCGCGTGTTCCCGATCGAAATGGCGGCCGTTCGGATGAATACACCATGGGGGGGATTGGTCGGTTCGTCATGTTTGGCAGTTACAAAACCGGGACGCGAAAATGCCAGCCGCCAGCCTTGGACCGCGATCGATTTCTTAATCGCTTGCTCCGCGCCGTAAGCACAGCACATCATGACAAAGGTTGGTTCACTCAACGATTCACGCCTCATCGATAGTTCGTGCCGATCCGAAAAGGGGATAACCGATTGGAGGCGAGTTATGTTTGCTCGATATTGACAGTCTTGCCGCACAAACAGCATTTAGGATTTCACGTAGCCAGGACCTGTCCTGGCGGAACCTTGCCAGGACAGGTCCTGGCCTACGGCACACCTACATCAAGGATGAAAATGCCCCAGCCTCAAGGCGACAGCGTTACGTCGTTGTAGAAGAACGGGTGGAAAGATCATAGGTGGCGTCGTGGACGCAGTACTGCCGGGCTTCACCTTCAGAGCGCGAAACTATTTGGTGATCGACCGCTTTGAGAATTTTTTGACGCGACTGTCTATGCCCGGAATCAGCTTCGCCGCGTTCTGATGATAGATTTTTTTCAGCACATCGTCTGGCAAGTCGACACCATAGATTTGCCACAGTCCCTGCGGCGGGGGCACCTTTTCGCTATAGGGAAAATACTCGTCACGAGTCTCCAAGAACCGCCAATACAGTCGCACACGGGTTTCCGGCCAGGGGCCGTCGGTACCAAACAATACTCGATCGGCATATTTGATCAAAAAGTCGCGTGTTGTGTACGGCTGTCGTCCAAGTTCACCGATTCGTGATGCCGGCTCGATCCACAAGTTGGGATACCGATCTAACCACGACGCGACAGTCGTTAAGTCTTCTGAATTATTTGCAACGTGCGCCCCAATAAATTGTGTCTCGGGGTGCCTCGCAATGACACGATTGCGATCAGCAAGCAACTCGTCGCGTGATGGAAACGCATCGCCGTGGAAGCTCCACTCGGGGTGCCGGCTCAATTCTTCCCAGCGCTCATTGGTTGCATCGACCGGATCAAAGAATGCGGCGGGGTCAGCGGCATGGATGATCACGGGGATTCCCAACTGACCGCACTTTTTCCAAATGGGATCCCACCGCCGATCGTCGATCTTGATCAAACTGCGGTCAGGATTTTTGTACGCGAGACCAAATCGCTTGAAAATTTTCAGTCCACTGACACCGGTTTGTACAGCGGTTTCTAATTGCTGCGCGACGCGATCGGCAAAACCCGGTCGGTGACACTGCCAACTGCCTGGATCGTCCTTTGCCCCATCACCTTGCCAATCAACGTTGGCAAAAATGACGAATCGATCACGGTACTTGGACCAAAGAAACCGCTGATGCTGTTGCAACTGTTCACCCAATTTGCCATCTAAAGACGCGCAGACAGCGATTTGATTGCGGTCCATCACGGCTACAAAATCGTCCAAGGCTTGTTGGTTATCGCGCAGTCGAAAATGAAAGTGTGTGTGGATGTCCACCACCGGGAATTTTGCACCAGTGCGTTGATTGCTGTTCACTCGCAACTTGCTTTGTGGCTTAAACTCTCGCAACAAAAGTTCGCGTCCATCCTGACCGTCCAATGGCAATCGTAAATTGCCCCCATCGGCAGGCTCCTGTTCCGACGAACCGTCCTCAAGCGTTTTGGTCACCTGAGCAACACCATCACAATCTGCAACATTATTTGGCGAGGAACCGGCTTGCGCGAACACGACCGACTGGTTGGCTGCATGACAGCAAGCGAGCAATCCAACGAAGATGTTTAACAGGCGATACTGAAACTTGCGC
>JABDKS010000223.1 GCA_013002105.1 Pirellulaceae bacterium
TCATCGCTCATCATTCCGATGACTGCCAAGAGGGATGCACCTGATGGCGGAAGCGTTTGACGTCGAACGATCTCCAGTCCATCGGTCACATTGCAAGTGATGGTTGCATTGTCCAGGTGATCGGTGATGGCCGGCAGCGAGGGCAACGCACCGGGGTCAAACTCGATCCATTGCGCGACATCGTTTGGCATCTCCGCAGGCAGTTGCGCGGCAACTAACTCGACGAGCGGATAAGCCAGCTGTGCCACGTCTTTTTCGCGAATTTTGATGAACAGGAACGAATCGCGCTCCTGCAACCTTGCGACGATTGATTTGGAGGGCGGCATGGGAGACCGATTCAGCAATCCGTAGATGTTCTGCGGGAATGCGGAAACGATTAGTCGGTTACCGCTGATGCTCCAGGAAGGCGTGAACCCAGGTCCGCGTCGCGAAAACGTCAGGTAGGAGACCGTGTCACGACCGAGTTGGCGTTTCTTGATTCGCGCAGGTGCGTCGGGATCGCTGAACGTCTGCTCCAGCTTGGAATTGAGTCGTAGCATCTTGGCCCGATCGCGAATATCGATCACCGCCGTCCAACCGGTCAGCAGTCTGCCTCCTTCGCGTGGTGATTCGTACAACTGAATCGTGCTGCCCAATGCGTCCACGATGTCACGACGCATCTGCATCCCGAATTCACGTGCGAACTCCCGCTCCACGTCCTCGGATAATCCCTCCTCGATCTCTTCCAAAACGGTGAAAACAGCGTCCATTAGTGCGTTTGGATCCAACTTGGCGGCCGCCATCAAGGTACTGTCAGGGGACATGCTGCTGATATCACTGGTCGTCAGTTTGCCGCCGATCGTTTGCAGTCGCTCTTGGAGCGGTTCTTTGATTTGAAAAAGGGTTTGAATGACGATCGCGTCCTTGTCGAATCCGGTGACACACGTCATCGATCGAATATCGTCCAATCCCATCGCCGAAAGTTCCGCCGGTAGCGCGCGGCCATTTCCAAATGATCGAGCTAGGTGGTCCACATTGATGTACGAAAGGCTACTTGGTCGATCGACGGCAAGTCGCTTGTGTGCCTGTTCCAGCCAAGCTGCGGTTAAATTGCCTTTAAAGCGGTCCAGGATGGAAGCGAGTTCCTCGTCACCCACTGCTAAGATCAGGTAACGGTTACCTACGGTCAGTTGGACCGATGCGACAGAATCAACTGCAACGCTGTAGACCGTCAGGCCCTCAATGGTCGATGTCGTGACTCGGTCGCCACCCATCTTGGCAATCATGGCGACCAAAGTTTTGATGTCGTTCGCTTCATCACCTAGATCGCACACGAGTCCGCCGGTCGGGCCATCGACGGTGCGCAGATAAATGGCGGTTTCGTGAGTGACTAGCGTTTCGACCAGCTTTCGCCCGATTTCGGCGATCGCCTCGGCGCCCTTATCACCTCGCGTGGAACCGGTGATCAATTGTCGAAACGATGTCGCAAGGTGATCGAGCAGGTATCGCACTTCGGGATTGGCGATCAGTTGCTCGGTTCGATTGCTACTTTGCGGATCTGCTCGAGCGACTCGGCTCCAAGATAGATACGCCGCAACGTCCTCCGGTGCGACAGCGAGCATCCGGTCGTTGGTTGGACCTGGCGGAATGCCCAGTGGCAATCCCATCGAAAAACCGGACGAGAGTGCGACGCCGGCTATTCGCCCCTCTTGCGCCGCAGCGGGCGATAGACAAACGAGAAACAGCAACAGCGTTTGAATGACTATACGTGGATTCATAACTGAAATTCACTCGCCGGAGTAAAAAGCGGACACTTTAATTATGAACCGCACGCAGAGCGTTGGTGCGGAAACCGGCAGCAAAACCCACCAGGGCGCGAAAGAAATTCGCGGTTGTGATGTCAAAAAGGTGAACGGATGAACGGCGATCAAAATCCAATGGTCGATAGCTACGACCGTTTGTGCGTTGCCAGATTTTGGCCGGAGGGCGTCGGGCCAAAGCGAATGATGCGAGCGTCGTGTCTACCGACTGCGAAATTTATGCCATTCCCCAGCGACGACGAAGAAACCACTCGATACCAAGGGCGGAGGCAAAAAAGGTAAAGACCAGCCATCCAGTCAGCGGTCCATCTCCGAAACGGTGTTTTTCGATAATCGGGACTTCCGCTTTTTGTCGTCGCGCGGCGATGGTTTTGATCAGTTCGTCCACCTCATCGGGTGCAAAGGCCTTGCCTCCGTGATCGGCTGTCAATTGCGCGAGCTGTTTCAGATAAACGGGATCCGCCATCGGCCGCGACATCTCACGACTCGCATCAATCGCTTGAAACGCCATCTCGGCTGGTTGCGTCGACGATTTGGGATCGCTCGGGCGAACGCGAAGGGTATAAAAACCAGCCTCGATGTTCCCAATCGTGCCAGAAATCGATGCCGAAGTCCCGCCGGCAGTGACAGTTTGGGTGGGGTTATTTTGGGTTGTTGGAATTGCCGTCACCTTACCGTCTGAATCGACGATTTCCGCGATTAGCTTGACGCCATCAGTCGCGTCATCGGCCGACAGAACACGTGCGGCGAATGATGGCGGACTCTCGATCGCAAATCGTCGCGAATCCATTTGAATGATGATTTTGTCGCCACTGGTTTCCTCGCGTGATAGTAACCAAAGTGACAGTTGCCGCCAGAACCGGCGGTGTGCCTCCTGTTTGCCGGCCCGCCACCACTGCCACGTCGTATCCATCGCCGATGCCGCCGTCCTCCCGCGACCGAATTCGCCAATGACCAAAAGCGGTTGTTGCTGCGCGGTTTGCAACAGGACTTGTACACCCGGTGCGACTTTTGGGCCCAGGAATCGATTGGCGCCTTTGAGTGGCGGTAGCTGCTGCCAAATCACTGCAGCGTCGTCGCCTCCCAGATCAGTGATCGGATGAGACTTTGCCAACTCGATCCGAACGGGGCCAGCAATCTGTCCTGGCATTGCGTCGTCGTTTGCGACGGGAATAGTCGCTCGAGCGTCTTGCCGTAGTGAGCCGTCCATACGCACCGGGATTGCGTTGGCCAACGACGATGCGGCGTAGCCGCCTGCACCGTAGGTATGGTATCCGCCCAGCATCAGTAGTCCCGCGCCCTGGGAGATTGTTTCGGCAAGTTCACCGAGTTGCTGATCGCCCAACGCGTCGGCATCGACATCATCCAAGATATAAATATCAAATTTGCCTGGTTTGAAAACGTCTCCCAGGTTGATTGGCCACGAACGATCGTCCCGGACCCAATCGTAGGTCAGATCCAGGTCGGGAAATCGGGCAAGCGATCGACGTAAGAATTCTTGTTCCTGTCGAACGCTTCCATACAGATACAGGATTCGACCACCTCCTTCGCGGACATCCACAAAAGCGGTTTGCAGATTGTTGTTGGTAACCAATTCGCCCGATTGATCGGCGGCTTGGACGACCAACCGATAGGTACCAGGGGCGGGAGCGATCAGCGGAACATTGAATGCCGCAACTTCATTTGCCTGCTGCGGAAGAGTGGATCGCTCGGCGGCATCGGTCCGTCGTCCCTCCGAGTCGATCCAGGTCAAACTGACATCGACTTCGATCCCCGAGAGTCCACGCATCTGTAGTTGAAATGGAATTTCGACCTCATTGCCTGCGAAAAACTGAAAGCTTTCGGGCAGCGCATCGATGGCGACATCACGGGACGCAGAAGCGCCACCGGCGGGGCCGATCGGGATGGGCCAGAAGGGAACGCCCAGGCGGTTGAGCGTTTCGACGTTTCGCTGTGCACCCACACCGCGAGGATCGCTGCCTTGATTGGCGGTCAGACCGGCGATCGGCGCGGTCTGTGTTCCGTCGCCCATGAACACAACGCCCGCGATCGGTTTTCCCGCAGCAGCCTGAATGGACTTGGCCGTCGCGATTGATAGGTCGGTCAATTTGCCCGCTGGCGACAGGTCGTCCAATGCCGACGGCGACGTATCGCTGATCAACTGAGCATCGCGGTCGTACACCAAGAGTTGAACGTCCAGGGCGTCGTCAAATTCGGCGAGTCCTTGAGCTAAGCGCCGCCATGCGCTGAGTTGCGTTGTCCAACGATCGCTGCCGTCACCGTCGGGTAATGTCATGCTGCGCGACACGTCGGCCGCCACGATCAACGTGGCTTCGGCCGGGCGTTTGTCAGTACGGATTAGCGACGGTCGCATGGCTGCAAGCAGTAATGCTAGTGCTGCGAGACTGCGCAGAACAATCAACCATTTTCGGTGCGTTGGATTTTGCGTCGGCGGTGTGACCAAGACAATTACGGCGATCACGGCAATCGCGATTAACCACGCGAAAAGTTGCGATCCGTAAATCGGTTCGAGCGCGAATTTTGTCATTGCGTGACTGCACTCCCCGAATTGGGAACTGCGGTCGGCGCGGATGTTGCCGGGCGACCGGATCGATAAAATCGGTTTGCGAGTATCAACTCCAGCAAAAAGACCATCAGTGCCAGCAACATGATCGGCGAACGCAGCGAGACACTATGACTCGATCGGCTCTCGGCCAATTCGATTTCATCAAAAGTTGTTGCAACTTGATAGCCATCGGCGCCGAACCATTGATCAAGTTCTGCTGTGTCGATTCGGTCGATCTTCGTTTGCTCTTGCGGCACATTGGCCGAGAATCCCGCACCGCGATCGGCACCCCGCAGCCAGTACGTTCCACTGTGCGTGACGTCGCCGACGACAATCTCGTTGGAGTCCGAAGCGGTGTTCATGGGAACAGGAGCCGCTTTGCCCGGCGAGAAGATTTGCAGTCGTCGCGTGATGTCATCTGATTCGATCGGCTCGACTGCGACGATCTGCGGCTGGCCGACCACTGTCATCAAGCTGTTGGTACCGCGACCGGAGATGGTTTCGGCAATTTGTCGGACCAGGATAAACGCCGGCCACGCTTCGGCGCCAAACAACTCATTCCATTTTTTTGACGTGTTGACGAGATTGGGTAGTGGAGTCGTCAGCATCAGCCAACGACCTGTGACACCGGTATCGTTGGGGACAAGTCGTTCGACCAATGCAGGATGTCTCGTGCCCGCGTAACGCATCAGCACCGAGTCAGAATCCGTCGGCTGGACTTGCCAATATTGCTGTATCCGATAATCCGCCCAGGGAACGTTGGCTGTTTCGCTCAGCGGGGCCAGAATGGGGTGCGAGGTGCGCAGCGGTGCGAGAAACGTATGCGGCGGTGGCGATCGCCAACGGCGAATCAAATCGGGCAGGTGATCCAACGGTACTTTGTCATCGCCTGCTGCAGCACCGAGCGTCAGAAAGATGCTGCCGCCTCGGGCAACAAAATCCACCAGCATTTCGTCGCCTATAACCTCCGTTGGCGGGTCCAGCAGAATTGCCGCGTCAAAATCGGACATCCGAACTGCGGGCAGATCATTAAAGGCCACTCGCTCAATCAGATACTCCGCATTGGGATCATCCATTGCAAATGGGACGGTGATCGCCTGTCCAATGACGTTGGCTTCGTCAACGTTGTCGCCAACCAACAGGATATGCGACGGCGGCAGGACTTCGACACTAAAGTATCTCGTATTGTCCAACGCCAACGCATCATCGCCGACCATGCGAACCACGCCATGGTGAATCCCAACGTCCATCGGTGGGATGGTCAGCAGCAGTTCGCTGCTGCTGTTGGGGCCGATCTGCACGCTCGTGCGGTCGACGCTGCGACGTGGGGGAAGTTTGACCGCGCCATCACGGACGACTGGCAATGCGGGGTCATTTTCATAGAGCTCCAATTCGGCGGTGACTGAAATCGGAACGGCGCCGGCGTCCACGTCCGTTCGGGTCAGCGTGCATGACAGTGGAACGGGCACTCCACGTGGCGGGGTCAGATCCGACAATCGAGGCAGCGACAACGAACGATTGGTCGCATGGAACGCGCCCAGATCAAACACCGTCAACGACACCGCGGGATCTTGTGTCAGGGTCGAGGCAAGCTGCGGATCGATTTTCGACTCGCTCCAACTGGTCGAATCCAAGTTGGTGATCAACAGCAGTTGCCGGTTTTCCAGATCGCTGGTCCGAATCAATCTGGCTGCCGCATCCACGCGACTGGCTATCGGCTGAACGACTTCGATGGGGCGTAATTGGTCGACCTTTGAAATCGCAGTAGCGATGTCCAGCGAGAATGCTGCGGGGGTCGAACTGCGATCGATGATGGCAATGCGACTGGTCGGCGGCAATCGCGAGATCATCCATCTCGCCGTTTGCTTCATCTTTTCCAGCCGATCGTCGTCTGGCGTTTTCCAAAGGGCTGTTGGTGAATTGTCCAAGATGATCGCGATCGCCGCGGGCGCAGCATTGTCGACCGGCGGTTTTTTTCCCGATGCCCAGATGTATCCACCCCAAATCAACCCAATCAACAACGCAACCAAAGCGGTTGCAGTCAGTGCGACCGACAGGTTCTTGGAATGCCCACGCGAAATCGCCACGGATGCCATCACCAATAAGGCGACACCGGCAAAGATCACCAAGCCAATGGTCAACCAAGTCACCGAGAGTGATTGGTCGATTGTGGGACGAGCCAACGCGATCGCGAGTGCGGCGAGAGCAGCCATCCGCAACGCCAGCAACCACCACCGTCGAACGCGCAATTTGGATCGATTCGATTCGACCTTCTTAGTCAGGAAACGGATCGACGGAAAGACGACTTTCTTTGGCTCACGGCGTGAGATCAGATGCAACACGACCGGGACGGCAATGGCCGCCACGGCGAAAACCAACGTTGCGTTAAGGAATGTCACGTGTGTTTGCGGCTGGAGCTTGGAGTCTCAATTCGCCGTAGCGATAGTCGATGTGAATTCGCCGATGTGAACTTTAGCAACCGTTGCTTGATGGGCGGCGAAAATGCTGAGCGGCGAAAACGGTGAGTGGCGAAAGGAACTAAAAACGGCTTTGTCGTTGAATCAGGTATTCCGTCAACGCTTTGTCAAACGGCATGCTGGTATCTAAGGGGACGTAATCGATTCTCAGGTTGTTGCAACCGTCACGGTAGGTTTCGCGAAACTCGTCAAGTTGTTTTAAATAGTCCTCGCGAAATCCGGTGGCGTCGACCGAAATCGATTCACCGCTCTCGGAGTCTTCGAACTGTACGGGACCGTCATAGGGGAAGTTCACTTCGGCTTCGTCCATGACGTGAAAGATGATGACATCGTGGCCTGCGTGCCGGAGTCGGGCCAAAGCCGACAAAACCTCCTCCGGGTCGGTCAGTAAGTCCGAAAACAGCATGATCAGCGAATGATGCTTCAACATCGCGGCAACTTGCGTGATGCAAGCTGCCAGTTGTGTGTTGCCTGCCGGTTTCAACTTCGAGAGCTGAGCCATCACGTCACCGACATGTCCGCGACGACTGCGTGCCGGCAGGTTGGCTCGAACTTTGTCGTCAAACGTGATCAGTCCCACCGGGTCTTGCTGCATGTTCATCAGGTAGGTCAGTGAGGCAGCCAAACATGTCGCGTATTCAAACTTGGTCATCGTTTGGTTCTCGGTGAACCCCATCGACGATGACAAATCCATCACCAGGTAGCCTGTCAGATTCGTTTCTGATTCGAATCGTTTGACGTAATACTTGTCCGTCTTTGCGTACACAAGCCAGTCGATCAGCTTTGGATCGTCACCGCGGTTGTATCGGCGGTGTTCACTGAATTGAACGGAAAATCCGTGATAGGGACTACTGTGCAGTCCTTGCAGAAACCCGCGAATGACCATGCGGGCGCGTAAGTCCAGACGTTTGATTTGCTGGAGCGATTCGGGTGACAAAAGTGCGGACATGATGTCGCGTTACGCCTTCGCCATTTTTTCCGGTTCGGGCGGTCGAATGTCGGCGAGTATTTTGTCGACGACGTCATCGGTATCCATGCCTTCGGCCTGAGCCTGAAAATTCGTCGCGATACGGTGACGAAGTACGGGTTTGGCAATCCGTTGGATATCACTGGGGTCAACACTAAAACGACCATCCATCGCCGCCAACGCTTTGGCGCCGGTAATCAGATTCTGGCCGGCACGCGGACCGGCACCCCAATCGACCAGTTCACGGACGTACTCGGGCGCCGTGACATCTTTGGGGCGTGTCGCGCGCACGAGTTGGGACGCATATCGAATCACAAACGGATTCACTGCGACGCTGGTAACCAGTTTTTGAATATTCAGGATAGCGCGTGATGTCAGAACCTTGTTGACCGTCGCGGTTTCGCCACGGGTGGTCACCGTCAGAATCTTTTCCTCTTCCTCTGCCGATGGATAGCCAACTTTGATGTTGAACATAAATCGGTCCAGTTGGGCTTCGGGCAGCGGATAGGTGCCTTCTTGTTCAATCGGGTTTTGGGTTGCGATGGTAAAAAACGGTTGTGGCAAATCGAACGTCTCGCGACCGACGGTCACTTGCCGTTCCTGCATCGCCTCTAACAAAGCGGCTTGGGTCTTTGGCGGTGTGCGGTTGATTTCGTCGGCGAGCAGAATGTTTGTAAAGATGGGGCCTTCGACAAACCGAAACGACCGTTTGCCGGCGTCGTCTTCTTCCAAAACTTGGGTGCCCGTGATATCCGAAGGCATCAAGTCTGGGGTAAACTGGATTCGTTTGAACGAGACATCCAGGATTTCCGCCAACGTGCTGACCATCAATGTCTTCGCCAAACCCGGCACGCCTTCGAGCAAGCAATGTCCGCGGGTAAATATGGCGGCCAGTAATTGTTCGATGGTGTCGTCTTGGCCGACAATGATTTTGGCCAATTCGGCACGCATGGTTTGCTGGTGTCCAGCAAATTCGCGGAGCACATCACCGATGTTTCGTCCGCTGGCAGGTTTCGGTGGTGGAGGAGGAGAACCGCTCATGGTCGAAAAGCAACATTCCGTTGATGGCAAACGAGGATCCAAAGTGGATGATCGCGATAGGATCGGTCGCGACAGTCTGTCGTGCCACTATCTTACGCGAGTGGGCGAGAGTTCGGGAAAGGGGGGCACGCGGATCTTCGCACTCGTGACGCTGTTTTCCCTCGTTGTTTTTCCGGCGATGCGACATGCTTGTGCGGATGTCGATGCGGTTAGCGTTCAACGTGCCATTGACCGCGGAGTTACCTATCTTCGCAAAACGCAATCTGACCGGGGAGGTTGGGAAGAATTTAGTGGTCAATCATGCGGGACGTCGTCGCTATGCACCCTTGCCCTGCTCAATGCAGGAGTGTCGCGTGATGATCCCGACGTGGTCCGAGCAATCCGGTATCTACGCGGTTGCGAACCGATGGAGACCTATTCGGTTGCCTTGCAAACATTGGTGTACTGTCAATTGGGTGCAGCCGGCGATCTACCGCGCATTCGCCGCAATGTCAGTTGGCTGATCAGTCAGCAAAAAAAACTTGCTGCCGGCAATCGCGCCGGCGGTTGGGGCTACGGGCAGGGGCGTTCGGGCGGCGATCCGTCCAACACACAGTTTGCGTTGCTGGCACTCGGTGCGGCGCAAGATCGGGGCATCGATGTTGATTCGGAAGTATTCGCGCGATCGTTGAACTATTGGCTGACCCGTCAGGGCAGCGGCGGAGGTTGGGGGTACGGCAGTTCCATGTCGCCATCGGGCAGTATGACTTGTGCAGGAATCGCATCAGTGATCATCGCCCGTGGTCGGCTATCGGATGGCAGTTCGCAAATCAGTGGGGATCAAATCCGGTGTTGCGGCGGCGCGGACGACAAAGAGGACCCAGTGGAAAAAGGAATTGCGTGGTTGGCCGATTCGTTTTCGCTGGAAGTAAATCCTGGCGGCCATATGGGGACCTACTACTACTATCTGTATGCACTCGAACGCGTCGGCCGGCTGTCGGGTCGGCGATTCATCGGCAAACATGATTGGTACCGCGCGGGCGCCGAAGTCCTGCTGAAACAACAAGATGGATTCCAAGGTTTTTGGGTCGGTGCCGGGTGGGAAGACGACCGAAATATTACCACTTCGTTTGCCCTGTTGTTTCTCAGTAAAGGAAAGCGACAGGTCGTCGTTGGGCAACTTCAGCACGGCGAATCGGCCAGTCGTGATTGGCAAAAACATCCGGATGCAATGCGGCAATTAGTCCGGCATGTCGAACGGGATTGGGGACGTGATCTGACTTGGCAAACGATTCAGGCAGGTCGCGCGAGCGTCGAGGATCTGCTGCAAACGCCCGTGCTGATCATTAGTGACCACAAGGCATTGACATTCCCGGTCGAAACACGCGGGCGTTTGAAGGAATATCTTGATCAGGGAGGGACCATTTTGTTCGAGGCGGACGGGGGTGATGGGTGTGGCGACGCTGTCGCGTTCGAACAGAGCGTCAAAGCGATGTGCCAGGAGTGGTTTGACGGTGCCAGTTTGGAACGCCTGCCACCGTCGCATCCGGTTTGGTATGCCCAGCGCAAAGTTGACGTCAACGCGTTGACCAATGACTTTTGGGTGTACGGCGTCCAAGCCTGTTGCCGTACGTCTGTCTTCTATGTCCCTGAGACGCTCTCGTGTCGATGGGAATTGAGCGACATTTTGTTTCGTCGCCGCGAGGTGAATAAGGCGGCGCAAACGCGTATCGAAACAGCGGTTCGGATTGGTCAGAATATTTTGGCTTATGCGACCGGTCGCGAATTGAAAGATAAATTGGAGGAACGAGCGTTATTGGATGGAGAATCCGTCGCGTCGTCCGCGCGAGGTGCTATACGGATGTCGCTTTTGGGATTGGATGCCGGTGGCGAAGAAGCTCGGCGGGCAGTCCCCAATGCGGCGGCCATCATCCGCGAGCGCTCCAAGTTACAGTTGGCTAGTACCGAGCAAGCTGTTGCGTTGGATCCGCAGACTTTGCAGGACGTCTATGTGCTGTGGGTCCATGGTCGCACGGAATTTCAATTTTCGCCGGCACAGCGCGAGGTGTTGCGGAACTACGTCAAGAATGGCGGCATGATTTTGGGCAGTGCGGTTTGCGGGAGCGAGGCCTTTAGTCAGGCGTTTCGAGAAGAAATGCGCGAGATACTGCCCGACGCTCCCTTGCAGAGCATGCCCCCGACGCATCCGGCATTTACAACAGCGTACGATGGGGACGACATCCGTCGTGTCACATTGCGAACACCGACTCGCGACAATACGGGGCAATCGATTCTGCGGCGAGCGACACACCCGGTGATCGAAATGGCGATCGTTGACGACGTGGCAAAGGTGTTCTTTTCCCCCCTGGACCTCAGTTGCGCGCTAGAAAGCCAGAATTCGGTGCAATGTCCGGGCTACTCGACCGATGACGCGGCCAAGATCGTCGGGAATTTGGTCCTCTTTGCGTTGCAGCAATAGCCGCTGCAAGCGGTGACCGAGGGCCCAAAACAGGGAATTCTTTGGAAATTGCGGCCGATTTCGATGGCTAGCCGAAACCCCGTTGGCTGGAGTTGGTTGGATTAGATAGCACGGTGTACCAATGCGTAACCGTTACAATTTCAGCCCTACTATTTCTCGCTCCATTCTGGAATCTGATTTGATGAAAATTTCTCGTGTAACGACCGGTTTGTTAGCGGTCGCACTTTTGGCATTTTTGGCGTCCGACGTGATGGCTCAACGCGGCGGCGGTCGACCTGGCGGCGGCCAAGGTGGCGCAGGCGGACCCGGTGGCGGACCGGGCGGATTTGGTGGTGGTCGCGGTGGCGGCCCTGGCGGATTCGGCGGCGGTCGTGGCGGTGGCGACCCGACGATGGGGCTGTTGCGGATTCAAGAAGTCAAAGACGAGATCGAGTTGATGCCCGATCAAGAAGAAGCGCTGACCAAGCTGAACGAACAACGAGGCGAGCGTGAACGACCCAATGTCGATTTTCGTAGTATGGGCGAAGACGAGCGAAACGCGTTTTTTGAAAAGATGCGTGTCGAACGTGAGGAAGCCACCGCGAAACAGCGTGAGCAATTAGAAGAAATTTTGCTGCCCGAACAAGTTGAACGCCTTGAGCAGATCGCGTTGCAGCAACGTGGCGTTGGCGCTTTGATGGACGAAAAGATCGCCAAGACGCTGAAGATCACGACGGCTCAAACCGAGGAATTGAAAACGCTGAGCGAAGGTGTCCGTGAAAAGATGATGAGTCGCATGCGTGAGCTATTCCAAGCCGGGGATCGCGATGCCATGAGAGATGAAATCAGCAAAATTCGCAAAGAGAACGACGAAGAAATGCTGAGCGTCCTGACGGCAGACCAAAAAAAGCAGTACGAAGAAATGAAGGGCAAGCCCTTTGAAATGCCCGAAAGCGAGCAGCGTGGCTTCGGCGGACGTGGTGGACAAGGCGGCGGACCTGGCGGTGGCGGACGCGGCGGCTTCGGTGGACGTGGTGGTCAAGACGGTGGTGGAAACCGTGGCGGCGGAGAACGCCGTCGACCTGCGATCGAAGAGTAGTCGATTCTACGCGAGTCGGAGTTCCCGATCGCGAACTACACAGCCGACAGATAACAGACTTCGATTGCGACGAAGCGCTCCGTCGCAGCCGATAGGGGCAGGTTCTTTCGAGAGCCTGCCCCGACTGCGTGACGCAAAAAATATTCTAGGAAGACTTGGACTTCGGTGGATCCCGTTTCCGAGTCTTCTTTTTTTTCGTCCCAGTGGACGCTTTCTTTTGAGCTTTGGTTGTCTCTCCTTCACTTTTCCACAGATCGATCGTTGCGACATCGTTCTCCGATTGCGGTCCTGCCGTGCTGCGTCCGTTGACGACATCCGCGGTCAACTGCTGCAGTAGTTTGGCGGCCAATTCAGATTCTTGCTGATACAGGTTGTTCATTTCGCCCGGATCGCTTTCTAAATCGTACAGCTGTGCCTTGGGGGCGTCCTTGGGGACCTCGTTTTCTTTGGGCGATGACCAACCGCCCGAACCGCGAGCGAGATTCAGTTTCCACTTGCCGGTGCGATAGGCAAAATGGCCAGTGAAGCTGTGGTGGATCACGCCGCCACGCGTAGATTCGATCGGTTTGCCGAAAAACGCGGGCAGAAAGCTCACACTGTCTTCGCCGCTATCAGTCGGCATGTCTGTACCGAGCAGTTGTGCCGTCGAAGCGAACAGATCGGTCAAGCAGATTAACTGGTCCGAGGTCGATCCCGGTTGGACTTTGCCAGGCCACCGAACGATGAATGGGATGCGATGGCCACCGTCCCAGATATCCGCTTTGGATCCACGCAGGTGGGCGCTAACCAGATGGCCTTGCGCAGCCAGCCCTTTGATGTCCGCCGCCTTGGAGCAACCGTTGTCACTGGTAAAGATCACCAGTGTGTTGTCCGTCATGCCGTTCTTCGCAAGCGCCGCAGAAACTTCGCCAACCACGTTGTCGGTCTGCATCACAAAGTCGCCGTACTTTCCCAGCCCACTTTTGCCTTGCCAGTCGGGCGAGGGCAGGATGGGTGTATGCGGCGAACCAAGCGGCAAGTACAAAAAGAACGGCTCGCTCTTGCCCGCACGAGAGTCGATGTACTGAACACTTTTGCGAGTTAAGCGTGGGAGCATATTAATTTCGTCGTCGTGCTCGATCACACGATCGTTTTCGATAACGGCGTCCATGTTCCGAGCGTGGTGAAATCCGTGGTAGTAGTCGAAACCGCGATGTATCGGACCGTCCGGAATCTGCGCACCAACTGGCGGCGTCTTGTGCTCTTTGGCCGTGTAAGGCTTGTTGGAATCGGGATCCAGATACTGAAAGTCCAAATGCCACTTGCCGATCACGGCGGTGTGGTAGCCCTGCGATTTCAAGAAACTGGCCACTGTCGGGCGATCCGCATCGATCAGACTTGGTGCAAAACCTGTGACGACACCTTTCTGTAACCGAGTTCGCCAACTGTATCGTCCCGTCATGATGCCGTAGCGTGTCGGTGAACATACCGACGACCCCGAATGTGCGTCGGTAAAAATCATCCCTTCGGAGGCCAGTCGATCCGCGTTGGGAGTGGGGATCTTGCTGGTTTTGGGTGCCAGGCACTGGACGTCACCGTAGCCGAGATCGTCGCAGATAATGAATACGATATTGGGCGTTTCGGCTGCTGGAGCAAACGATGCGATGATCGCAACAACAAAAAGAGCGAGCAGTGGTTTCATGATCGACTATCGGTAAGCGTTGACGGGCGGTGGGCCTGGCATTGTAATCGATCGATCACTTGCGGTTGGATCTTGCTCGCAAAGGCATCGCGATGGGGACTCGTCGGAATCCCGCCGGATGTTTCGCCTCACGCATTTTCATCATTGACGTCAGCTGATCGTAGGCGAGGACCTGTCCCGGTAACCTAGCGACAGAACAGGTTTGGGCCACACGAAATTTGAAAATGCTTTCTAGGCGGCAAGAGGTTTCTGTGCCGGTCGACTTTTTAATGCTGCCTCGATTTCGGCGACCGTTCGTTGTGATGCGCCGCGGTGCGATCGGATGACTTCTGTCGCAGCGTGCCCGAGTGCATCGGCGGCGGGAATGTCGTCGATGCATTTGATGACGAAGGTTCGCAATGCTTCTTCGTCGACGACTCGAACGGCGCCATTGCCTTGGATCAAGCGATCAGCAATCTCAGCAAAGTTACGCGTGTTCGGCCCGAAGGACACAGCACATCCGTAGCCCGCCGGTTCAAGCATATTCTGACCGCCCCGGTCGCCAAAGCTACCGCCGACCGTCGCAATCTGACTGACGCCCCACCAGTGACGCAGTTCGCCAACTGTATCGATCAATATCACCGTGTCGTTGTTCCATTGATCATCGTAAAGCGATTCGTCAATCGATCGTCGATGAACACGCAATCCGTGACTGACCACCAGGGAGGCAACTGCGTCGAATCGCTCAGGATGACGGGGCACGAGGATCAAACGTAAATCGGGATACTGTTGCCGAATCGACTGATAAATGCGTAACGCCATCACTTCTTCGCCCGCTTGTGTGCTGCCAAACATCCAGACACGATGCCAGGGATCGATTCCTGCCCACTGCTGACGCGTCGTCACATCGTTGTTATCGCGCGATGTGGGTGCATCGTCGAATTTCAGCGACCCGGTTACCGTGATCTGATCGGCAGGTGTTCCACAGGCTAGGAAACGGCGCGAACACGCTTCGTCCTGGCAACCTACCCAGGCAAGCCGTTGAAATGTCGATCGGGTCAGCATCGAGAATCGTTGGTAGCCGGCCGCGCTCTTTTCGCTCAGACGGGCATTCATGACCAGCACGGGACAGTCTGATTCGGTCGCGCAGCGGATCAAGTTGGGCCACAATTCCAATTCGGCCAGGATCAAGCGAGTAGGCGATAGGTTTCGCAAAGTTCGCTTGACGGCCCAACTGAAATCCAGCGGGCAAAAGAACACTCGGTCGGCACCAAAATGTTTCACAGCAACGTCGTAACCGGTGTCCGTCGACGTGCTCACCGCGATCGACACATCCCCCTGGCTGCTTGAGAGCCGTTGGACAATTCCGGGCAGCAAATTGACTTCGCCCACGCTGACAGCATGAATCCACAAACATTGCGACCGATTACCGCGAATCGATTTGGCACGTTCACGCGAGAGTCCCAGAAGTTTTTCGCCAATACCGCGTCGGTAACGGCCGTGCCGCAAGTTACGGTACAACACGATCGGTGAGACAATCGTCAATGCGATGATGTACAGGGTATTTGCAAACATTGGAATCCGTTCCTTTGTGTCGCAGACATGATCTCGGTGGTGGTCGGCACGACGGTTTGCCGATCACAGCAATCAACGTCTCATATGACACGCTTTGTATTTTTTGCCGCTGCCGCACGGACAGGGGTCGTTTCTACCAACACGTTGTTCCGTGTTGCGAATCGTTTCGACTTTGACGTCGGTATCACGGTTGCTCGATTGAGCTGCGCGTTGTGCCGGCGTATCCGACTCCATCTGTTGCATGCCGGATGCGGAGTCGGCTTCTGCGTGACGTGCTTGGCCGTCGACCCATGTGCTACGAATGAAGTCTTCGTTGAACGATTCCATACGAAAAATCAAATCGGTCACGCGTTCACCCACCGACTCCCACATGGTGTCAAACAACCGCATGCCTTCGCGTTTGTATTCGACTTTTGGATCCATTTGCGCGTAGCCTTTGAGCCCCACGCTGCTGCGAAGGTGGTCCATCGTCAGCAAGTGATTCTTCCACGCGTCGTCGACAATGCTCAGCAAGATCTGCCGTTCCATCCGCCGCATTTCAGGATGAAATCGATCATCAACTGCTCCATCGAGTGCGAGTGCTAGTTCCTCGCGGTTCATTCGCGAGAGATCTTCTTTTTGAGCGTGGTAATCTAATTCACCTTCGAGCCATACGGTCAGCGAATCCAGTTCGCCGTTGCCGCCGCTTGCAACCGCGGCGGTGGTGTCGGGGTCAGCCGATCCAAACAACGATTGCAGTTTGTCTTCGGCGGCTTGATATTTTTGTTCCGCAGCGTCACCGGTTTGCCGACTGAATTGCACCAATTGAGAT
>JABDKS010000948.1 GCA_013002105.1 Pirellulaceae bacterium
GATCAGCGACAATGTTGTCGTCGTTACCGGTGTACAGTGCGATGTCATCGCGACCCGACTGAGCGACCGCGCGAATCACGTCGAATGTCTTGTACCGATCAAACGTGGCAATCTTTATCGCCGCCACATTTTCAATCTCGACGAATCGTCGCCAGAACGAATACGGCAGGTCAAGTCCGCCGACGTCGGGCTGCAGAAAAAATCCGAAGACAGGAATCGTTTCGGCGACCGCGCGGCAGTGATCAATCAAGGCATCTTCACTCTCTCCCTTCATCGCAGTCAAACTCAGCAAACCGAGGTGGTAACCCAACTCGCTCGCTAATGCGGCCTCGCGCGTCGCCTGCTGTGTCCGTCCAATGATTCCGGCGACGCGAACGATCGGTTCGACATCGCTGCCAGAATCATGTCGCGTCATTTCTTCCGCCGCGATCCCCAGCACCGGTTCATACAATCCGACGTCGGTTTCGTGAATTGCGAATTGCGTCGTATGCACGCCTACCGCAACGCCGCCGGCACCTGCCGCCAAGTAATATCGCGACAATGCTCGCTGGCACTGCTCGTCCAATTTTCGGCCTCGGTCCAGCGCGAGCGGATGAGCCGGGATGGCAATGCCGCGATGAAGCGTGGCGTGGATCTGAGAATCAAGCATCAATCAAAATTTTCCGCTACGAACTTCAAAGTGGGTTGGCTTGCCAAGCGTCGGTTGATCTCGCGAAATCCAGTCGGCAACCCAAACGATCATTTGCTCCAACGACACGCGGGGCTGGCCGAATCGCTGATGCCCCACCGAGCCATCGTTCAACAATGCAGTAGCCGCGGGCTCGCTTGTGAATTTCGGTTCTTTGTCCAGCAGACTGCCAAAACGCTTCGCGACCTCCTGCACGCAAAGCAACTCTTCTCCCGCAACGTTGATCACGTGGGCCGGCGTGGACGCATCGGCTAAGGAAGCAATTGCCATCGCGTTGGCATCTCCCTGCCAAATCACATTGGCGTATCCCATCGATAGATCGATCACTTGACCCCGCTGAACCTGCTGCGCGATATCGACCAGCACCCCATATCGCATTTCAACGCTGTAGTTCAGCCGAATCAGTGACGTTGGAATCGATAACTGCTGGCAGAAATACTCGAACATTCGCTCTCGACCGAGCGCGGACATCGCGTATTCACCCACTGGACCCAAGTTATCGCATTCACGAGACCAGGGACCGTCAAACGGAACCAGCGGATACACGTTGCCGGTGGAAAAAGCGGCGATTCGGCTGGCATCGTACCGACGACAAACGAGCGTCGGCAAATAAGTATTCATTGCCCAAGTCGCCGATGCATCGCTGCGCGTGCCGAATTTCATTCCCGTCATGTGAATCACATTGGCAGCATCGGGCAACCGCTCGATAAAACCTTCGTGCAGCAAATCGCCAGCGATTGTTTTCACGCCGAGTTGATTCAACTGCTCGCGCGTCGCAGCGTTGGAAAATCGGCTGACCGCCGTAATCGTCCGAGCATCGCCGATGCTCTGGCAGGCACGAACGAGCATCCGCGTTAACGAAGGTCCCATTTTGCCGCCCACACCCAACAAGATCGTGTCGCCGGGCGCTCTGGTAAGTGAATCCATCACATAGCGCGTCGGTTCACTGAGCCGATCCTCTAGTTCCTCTTCGTCGTGAATCGAATCGAACAACCGTCACCTCTGCTGACAAATACACAGGAATCGCACCGGCAAACAATATATCATGCTGTTGCCCGTCTACTGCGATGATACGACAACATTCCCGACCTCCATATAATCGACCCAACCACGACCCATCGAAATGTTCAATCGATTCTTGCAAACATCCATCCTGCTGTTGCCGCTGAGCCTTGCAGCCTATGCCAACGCGGAATTGCCAAACGGCTCCAGAAATCTTGATCGAGATTCGCTAACCGAGTTAGTGGTGGAGTTGACGGACGACCAGGGCAACCCGGTGGCCGATGCGGCAGTGGTTGTCTACGCCATGCGAATGGTCGAAGACCAGGGACACGGCTATTGGAACCGCGAAAAGCTGGGATCACCCGTCGCAGTGATCAGCGACGCCAACGGCCAAGCGGTCGTGAAATATCCCGCCAGAGTCTCCGCTCGGCCCAAGTCACTGACCACACGCTTAGTAACTTTTTCGGTCAAGCACTATGACTTTGTCGCGAAAACCGTTCACTTTGACATCGGCCCGGAGAAGGCCGAAGTCACCTTGAAACGCGGATGCGACATTCAGCTTTCCGCTGTCGACTCAAGTCGGCAACCTGTCGATGATTTTGCTGTTCTGATCGCGGGCCGTTACTCTCCAGAGGATTGGGTGGACGACGGAAATGGCGGCCGACGCACGGGCGCAGCCAGCGACGGGAACTGGCAAACGCTCTTGGTCAAACCACAAGACAACGGCGTGACCCTGTTCAGCAGCGTCTTGCCGCTCCGCGTCCGCCCCGAGCAAGCCGTCCGAATTCGTAATGTTCGACTGAAGCCAGGCACGCGACTGACCGGAAACCTTTCGGACAATGTTCCGCGGCCGGTCCAAAACGGCTACGTAATCACGGTCACGGCCCCCAAGCCCGCCAATGACTCTTACAGCGAAGAGGCCCCGTCGATCACCTGGCACCAGTGGGAACCGATCAACCCTGACGGAACGTTTGTGCTCCAATCGATTCCGCGCAGCGGGAAGATTCAAGTCATCGCGGTCTGCGATGGCTGGCTGTCAAAGACCATTCCCAAGGAAAACTTTTTCGTCAAAGGACACCTCTTTGATATCGACGATGACGAAGTCGATGTCACAGTGGAGATGGAAGAAACCGGAACCTTGGAGGTAGTCATTAACACGCCCGGTGGCGAACCTCTGGATGGCGGCACGATTTCCAGTTGGCCGAATCAACAATATTTTAAAGGTGGCTCCACCTGGCTTGGCGCTCGCTATAGCACGATGACCAGCGTGCTCCGGCAGATTACGCCGATCGACAGGCGAAAACCAATTGACTACCGTCCCGACATGAATCTGCCTTTTTCAAAGCAACCGGTCCGAAATGGCATCGCCACGCTCCGCGGACTGCCCGTCGGCAGAAAGAACTCCATCGTCCTGCAACATGCCAAGTGGATCTTGTCGGCCGGTGACGACAAGGATGACGAAAACGTTGCGAATGCTGCAGAGGCAGGCACCGTGTCGTTTCTTATTGAATCGCCCGACACCAAACGGATCACCGTGCAGCTCCAGTCAACCGACCCGGTCGCTGCCGATGCATCCCCTCGAGATTCCTTGGACGCCAACACCGACGCCGACACCGACGCCGATAAAAACGGCGAAGCTGGGGCGGCAGATTCAACCGAGGATTAATCGAGTGATTTCGATGAGAGTTTCAGCAGCTGAATGCTCCGGTCTTCACGATGAAAATCCAAGCCGGTCTGTTGGGCAAAATGCTTGGCAACCAGATCGACGTGCGTGGCATACTGACGTGGAAAATCGTCCCAATCGACCGAGTTCATGTCGTCATACCAAGTCTGCCAGCCAAAATGACCGTCGGGTGATTTCGTCAATTCACTGACCACCGGTAATCCGGTGCGGGCGCCGAACGCTTTGAGCAAGTCGTCAAAGGTCCCCGCGTTTGATTCTTGATGACGGCCGTTGACTGGGCCGTTGACACCGTAAAAGACATACGCCTTGTCTTCCGGACGACGCCAGGGTTCGCCAATCGGATCAGGGTGAAATTCTCCGTCCACCACCCAGACTTCAGCACGACGCTGGACCCACTTGAGCGAAACCGCTAACTCCATTTGCTCACGCAAGATCGCCTGCAGAGCTTCGGTGACCTGTCCCTTATCAGCACCCTTGCGCAGGACAAAATCACCACCGATGTTGGTCATCCATAACTTGGCATCCCCGGTTACGTCACAGGGAAAGACTCGCAGCAGTTTAAAAACGATCATATGCAACGGTTCCGGTTCACCCGAGCCGGATCGGATTTTTAATTTCAATTCGGTGCCGTCTTGAATGTAGACGTGACCGCTGCCGTCACGTTCGGGGTCGTCCGGACGCCGTGTCGTGCTGGACGAGGGAACCCATTTCAAAACTTGATCATCGCGTAAGTGGTACGTGCGATTGATTTTCGTTTTACTCGTTTTGTCGCCACTGCCCTGCATCGCATCGGGCGCACTGTCGCTGCCTGAATTGCCTCGTGGCGGAGCATCTGTACGTCGTGGCGTCCTGCTCTCGGCTGCCACGACGGTTTTCAACGCGGTTGCGAACTCGTCCAAAAACTTCGTTCCACCGCCGACAAACAGGTGAGTCACGTCGCCGTCGCGATTGACAATCACTGTCTGTGGAATCGCCCTCGCATCGTAAAACCGACCCGCCTCGCCATCGACATCCATGATCACCGTGGCATTCAGATTCATGCGGTCGATCGCCAAATTGGCTCGAGCCACCGAATCCTGCAAATTCACTGCCACCAATTCGACATCATTGGGGTCGAACTGTTCGACGATTGCATCCACCTTGGGCATCGTTGCGATACAGGGACCGCACCAACTGGCCCAAAAGTCCAACACCACTACGCGGCCCCGCTGCTCAGTGAGCACAAA
>JABDKS010000952.1 GCA_013002105.1 Pirellulaceae bacterium
GTGCCGCAGTGCGCGACCGGCTGCACCGGTCTTTCCACGAGCCCGGACTTCGTCTCGGTAATAATTGATGACATGGATCGCGCCGGAGAGTCCCAGCACGTAGACCAGCGACGGCATGCTCATCAAAATCGCGTCCACGCGACCGTCGGTCCACCATACGAACGACATGCTGAGCATTGCCGACGTGCCGCCGACGATGAACACCATGATGGTGATTTTGAAACTGGCAAAGCAGAGGTACGACAGAATGATCCCCACCAGGATGCTGTAGCCGACCAGACGGGCCAACGTTATGGTGCCTTCTTCGTCGATCGCGACGTTGTCGACCGGGGGACCGCCCATCCGCAACGCGGGCAGTCCGGCAACGGATTCGACATCTTTTTTGTTAAACGGCGGCGGGGCCATCGACGGTGGCGATGCGGGTTGAACGCCGGATTCTTGGGCCAGTTCCAATAGTCGTCCACGCGGGCTGCCCATGACGCCGCGTCCAATGGCAAAGGACAAATTGTCTTTGGCGACGTCGGTCAGCGTGACCAAGACACAGGTGGTTCGCGGTGGCGGTTCCACGTTGGCGGTATCATAGACGTTGTACCAGGCGTCACTTTTGATTTGTGAACTTGCCGATGCAATCGCGTTGACGTCACCATCGAAGTGCTCGTCGGCGACTTCTTGCAACGCCGTGGCAACGACCGTCTCGAATGCTTCGGGCAAATCGGATTGCCGTTCCGCCGGCAATTCATTGCGAAACGCTTCGGGCGTCCAGTCGAAACCCGTTGGCACGGCGGGCGCGAACAGCGTGCCGGTCAATCGGTCCATCGCGCGGCGATAAGCCACCTCGGGCCGTCGTTCTTCTTCTGTCAAATCGACCGGCCACAACGCGCCACCTTCCTGCGATAAATCATCGGCGATCGAATCCCCGGTCGACACGGTGTTGAATAGCGGGGCGCAGAACAACGAAGGGTCGTTGTAAAAAATGTTCGTTTCGGGTTTCTCGGGATCCTTGTTTTGGTCACCAAAGGCGGTGACGAGTGTGCCGCTGAGTTCGGGACCGTTCAGCTTACGCTTGATCGATCGGATCAGAATCGCTGGTCCGTTGACCGCTTCTTCCCAGCGATACAATCGGCCATCGGGTGTGATGTAATACCATTGGCCTGCCGGTGTGCCGAGCCACTTTTCTTGTTGGCCGCCCCAATTGTCATGCGCTCGACTGGCGGGCAACAGTTTTAACCGCGCGCCGGTCTCCTTGGCCAGTTGATACTGCGCTGCAACCTTGGGGCTCATCCACGATGTCGGATCGTACTGGGCCGATTCGTGAAGCAGTTTTTGTTCCAGCAGTTTCAGACGCTTGTCGCCACTGGTGCATCCAGACCAAGTCGCGAGCACAAAACTTTCGCCGGCAAAATGGTCGGCAAACCATTCCAATTCGGCCGTCTCGGGAAAATCACTCGGCAGCCAATCTTTGACGTCGTTTTCTTTCTGGCTCAGGCTCAATCGCGCGGCACGAAATCCCGAGGGCACAAAGAAAAAGAAGGCAGTCAGAATCAACAGCGCATAGGTCAGCCCGAGTGGGCTCCGTCGCTCTAGCAAAGGTTGATTCATATATAAAAGTCTCGCCGCCGGAAGTGGCGAAAAAACTAGATCAGCAAGGATAGCAAGGCCAGTAAATTACCGCCGGAACGAAAAATGGTCTACTTCAAACCGACGTTTATTAGCACCAAGGGTTCGTCTGTCGGTGACATCGGTTCGGTCTGTGATGGTCGGGTAGGGTTTGCGTCATGCTGACTTGCGCAATCGCGGCGTTGCGAAACCGAAATTGCCGTCGGGGGGGGTGGCTGCGAGCGGGCGGATGGCGGACTCGCACTACGAAACTCAACACGCTGAACCGTCTGGCCCGTTGATTCATGTTATTGCCGTGCCGATCGGATTGCGTGAGCCAATTGCCGTGGGGACGCAGGCGTGCACGAGTCGCCAAAACGTCGTCGAATTGACCATTGTCTTTGGCCCAATCAGCAGGGCAAAGGCTTTTCAGGCCGGAAATTCGCCTATTTCTGCGGGGAGCCACGGGCGATATCCGTCAATTTCGCTCGTCAAATGGCCATTGGCACCGTTTTTCTCCGCGATTCCGGGTGATGTGGTGCGT
>JABDKS010000958.1 GCA_013002105.1 Pirellulaceae bacterium
GGACCCGAGTAGGTGACCGGCGTTCCAAAAGCGGGCTTTCACACCCGGTTTGGGTTCAAACCATTCTTCGTATTCGACGCTCGACAATAGCCGCAAAGTGGCTTCGACGTCATCAACCGTGTACAGCGGCTCGATCAAGGGTTCGTTCTTGCGTTCGCGGATTCGATTGATTCGTTGGGAGTTCGATTCTTGAATCCAGGCGGAATCGGGTAGCATGAATTGCAGCAAGTCACAGGTTGGCTCGGTAGCAAAAATTTTGCCGTTGAAACCCGCTTTGACCAGTTTTGGCAGCAGGCCGCTATGGTCGATATGTGCGTGCGTCAGAATCAAGAACTCGGCACGACTGGGGTCGAACAAAAAATCGCCATAGTTCAAGTCTTGCGTCGTGCGATTGCCTTGGAACATGCCGCAATCAACGACAAAGCGGGCGACGTCGGAGTCGATATAGGAACAGGAGCCTGTAACGGTGCCGGCGGCGCCGCAAAATGTCAGTGTCGTCATGAGCGTTCAGTTCCTGTGGCAGTGTTGATTCGATCCCAGTCCCGGTGGAACGTTCTATTCCAGGGCCGGTCGTTGGGCTTCGCGAAAATCTCGCTGTCAGTTCGCACTCGCAAAGTCTACCGAAATTCTGATCGACCGCGACGAGTGCCCATGGTGATGGATTGCAAGCCAACCCGCTATCGACAATTCAGAGCAGACGTAAGCACGGTTGGAACACCATTTATTGACTCACGCCATTTTGGGGCGTCACCAATTCCGGTTCTTGGAGGCTCGCCAAAAAAGCCAAAAGATCAGCTGCTTGCTGAGCAGTCGACTCGGCAAGCAAATGATCCGGCATCAGTGACACCGCAGATGGCCGCAGGTCTTCCAAATCGTCCGGGTCCAGATCGTGGACTTTACTTTGTGCATCGACCAGCCGAATCAAGGTGTCGGATTGCTCTGTCAAAAAACCCGACAACACCGTCCCGTCACTCTGTAGGGCAACGTACGAGCGATATTTTGGGTCAATGATCGCAGATGGTTGCAGGATGCTGTGCAATATCTCGTTTGGCTTTCGCAGCAATCCAATACGATCCAGCGGAGGTCCCACCGCGGGGCCTTGATCGCCGATGCGATGGCACTGACGGCACGTCATTCCGGATGATTCGAAATACAGTTCGCGTCCGCGTTGCGCATTACCGGTCATGGCCAAAAGATGATCGGCATCGATCAGAGTTCCCAATCTGGCGATGCGCCGCTCGGGCGGCAGAAACCGCTCAAAGAGATCACGGATTTCCCCGTGCTCACTGGACGCGGCGTGGTCCGCGATGACTCCCCGCAACGCGACGGGAAACTCCTGGTCGGCGCAGGCGAGTGAAAGCGATAGGGCTGATGGAACTGTTGACAACAGCGAGCGAATTTTGGCAACACGGTCGCCCTTGTCTGCATCGGGATCAACCAAGCCTTTGATTGCCTGCTGAATCTGCTGGTAGTCACGTGTGATCGCATTGTCGAATAGATCAACAGACGGAGCCGCTATGATGGGATCGTCTTCTGACGATTTCAACGACGCGATCCAGTCGTTTACGATTTGGATGCCCCGGTCATCAATCAACGTCGGGCCAAATTGTGGCATGCGTCCTCGGCCTGATTTCAGCATTCGATACAGCAACACGCTGCGTCCGGGGTCACCGGCAGCGACGACACGGGCATCGGGTATGCCAAACGTGCCTTGCGTGGGCAAGGCATCAATCAGATTCAATTCATCCGTAGGGACTCGACTGATCAGGTCAAAAGCCGCCGTGCCACCACCACCGCGGCGGTGGCAATGGGCGCAATTGAGATCCAAGTAACTGCGCGCGCGAGCCTCCAGTGACGCCGCCGGGTCGTGCGGAGACGCGTAGGTGCCAACATCGGCGGGCCGTGATCCCAAAATGCCCTGCTCGACCAACTTGTCCAACTGGTTGATCGATTCTGACTCGTGCGTGCGGTTGAGTTGATCTAGTTTGAATCCATGGACTGTCCCGGCGCTCCAAATGTGACAAAGAGAACATTGATCACGGCTGGCGTGCAGCCACGTCTGTTTGCGAATTCCATCCGGTTCGTTTGGATCACGGATGATCAGGTCCTGATAACTGGCGACGTTGTCTTGCAGCACCGCATCGTCTTGCTCCTGATTCCAAACATAGTTGTACGCATTCCAGTCGTCGCCGTTGCGGTGCAGAATTTGTGTTTCGAGGTGCCGTACCGACTCGGGAGCACCCACTTCACTTTGATAGGAAACAGTTTTTGCCAGGACGGTGTTGTGGGGAAACGAGCAAAAGCCTGCCACCTGTCCGACTTCCCAATTGCTCTTTTGAAAAACGGTCACCGGTTCATCGCCGGTCAGACCGATCCACTGTTTTGATTGTGTATGGTCGGACCAGTGATGAGCGTTGATGTAGTAGGGGACAACGCCCGATGCGGGTGTTTGATCAGTGACGGAGGTGAACAATCCGGTCTCACTCAATCGTCTGGGAAAGTCCGCGGCGGCAGTTTGCCGATTGTTGGGGACAAAGCGATGGATGGTGCCGTCGTATCCCACCGTCAGGACTTCACCGTCATCGTCCAATGCAAAGCAAATGATCTGCAGCGTCGTATCAGCGATTTCGCGATGCCATGTCACTTTGCCGTCTTCGTATTTCAATCCCCAAATCTTGCCCGTCATCCAGTCGCCGTAGATGTAAGCGTCTTGGAGTTCGGGAATTCGATCGCTCTGCCAAAAATAGCCGCCCGTGATCGATCGAGCGACGACGTGATCATGTTCGACAATCGGCGGCGAAATCGGAATGTCGCTACGGGCAGCATCGCGTTTGACCACTTGGCTGCCTTCGACGTGACTCCAGCCATAATTGCCGCCGCGGTCGACGCGATAAACCATTTCCCGCATCTCCCAACCCACATCGCCGGTCCAAAGTGAACCGTCCTTGGGGTTGAAAGACATTTTCCAGGGGTTGCGCAAACCGAACGCCCAGATCTCTGCTTTGACATTGGGTAAACCCACAAAGGGGTTGTCATCGGGAATGCGATAGGGCAGCGGCGGCGCGGTCGCGTTGACATCGATCCGCAAGATCGACGCTTCAAAATCACTCAAGTCTTGGCCTGTATTGAGTTTGTCCGGCGGATTGGGATCCTGGCCATCACCGACAGAAATGTACAAGTAACCGTCGGGTCCAAAGTGCAGGCTGCCTCCGCTGTGACCTTCACTATTCCACCCTGCAAAAACGACTTCGCTCTTGGGATCGATAATTGGAATCGATGTGTCGGTGACGCAGAAACTGGAAACTCGCGTACCCTGCAAGTCGCGTTGTTTGGGCGAATAGGCGATGTAGCACTCGGCGACATCAGGATATTGAGGGTGGAACGTAATGCCGTATGCGCGAAACGTCGTCGGGACGACTTGTTTTAAATCGATTGCCAACCGCAATTCGCTCGGGTCCGATTTGTCGAACGATTGAATCTTGCCGCTGACGTCCACCACAATCCAGCGATCCGATTGCGGGACACGCACCATTTCTACTGGGCGTTTCAGCGGTGCATCGGCGTAAACTCGCTCGATCGTGTACGGCAGCGGTGGGTCGGGGGTCCCGATCACCCGTGACGTCGTCCAGCGTAACGGTGTGTCTGTCTCCTGCGCCAGCAGGTTTGAACCGGACAAAAGCAGTGAAATCGCAACGAGAAATCGCAAGGCAACAACCGGTCAACAGAGATCCAATGGACGAGCAGAAGGCTTTGTTATTCTAATGTCTCCTTCCCAAGCCAGCGACGACGACGGTTGCTGGTAAGCTTTTTCCTCGGGGGTTGCCCGATCGTTCCGCTTATTGGCCCAGTTACTTGAGTTCGTCGCGTTTGACACTGCCGACCATTTCTAGCTGCAGCGATTGCGGCGCTTGCTGTTGGCACATGGGATATCCCAGTTACGTGCAAGGCGGCGAGGGACGTCCGGCGGAGAAACATTGGCTGTCGATGCCGCCGGATCTGAAGGCGGAATTGCTGGCCGTGATGGAGAATTATGCTTCACCGGTCGAAGGAGAGTTGGATGGGATTTGCTGTTGGTATGATCAGCAGAATCGGACCTGCAAGCATCACGCGCATCGACCCAATGTTTGTCGCGATTTTCAAGTCGGCGGCGACGACTGCTTAGGCTGGCGAGAACACTACCGTGACCGAATCGGCTAAGACGACGAACAGCATTTGTTTTTGCGGGACATCGAGATGGGTGGATGTCCAACGAATCATTAATCTATTTCACAGGCATTGTGTTATGAGCTCACGATCGATAGCCGCGTGTTTCCTGTCGCTGCTGCTAGTGTCCCCGGTCGCGGGTCAAGACTGGTCGGCGTTTCGCGGTTCCACCGGCGACGGCATGACAACGCAGTCGCGTACGCCGACGAAGTGGTCTGCAGTGTCCGGCGTCCGCTGGTCGGTTCCTATGCCCAAAGGCGGCAACGGCAGCCCAGTCGTGGTTGGCGATCGCGTGTTCGTGACGTCCGCCGAAGACGATCAGGGGCATACGCGTTCGCTGTTTTGTTTTGACGCCGATTCCGGCAAACAACTTTGGAAACAGTCTGTTGCGTTTGATAAAACGATGCCAACACACAAGACAAATCCGTACGGTGGCAGCACGCCCGCGTGTGGTGGGTCGCACGTGGTCGTCTGGCATGGATCAGCCGGTCTGTTTGCCTACGATGTCGAAGGCAACGAGCAGTGGTCGCGTGATCTGGGCGAGTTTCAGCACATGTGGGGTTACGGTACCAGTCCCGTGATCACCGGCGACCGCGTGATTTTGCATACCGGTCCGGGCAAGGAGGTCTTCGTTGCAGCGTTTGACTTAACGACCGGCGATGAGTTGTGGCGACACACCGAACCGATCGACGGCAATGGTGAACGCAATAGCAAGGATCAATACATGGGCTCGTGGAGTACGCCCGTGTTGATCGAGCAAGGAAAGAAAGAGATCGCCGTTTGCGCTTTCGCGACACGAGTGGTCGGTCTGGATGTCCAAACAGGCGAGCTAATGTGGTTTTGCGAGGGGCTGGCAGGTCCCAAAGGCGATCTTGCCTACAGTTCGCCGATGATCGAAAACGAATTGTGTGTGATGATGGGTGGATTCCAAGGTCCAGCGATCGGATTTCGAATCGCATCCCCCGATGATGCCGATCGAAATCTGACGCCGTCGCACCGTTTGTGGCGTTTGACAAAGAATCCGCAAAATATTGGAACGGGTTTGTTGATCGACGGTCACGTCTACCGCGTCGGTGCCGGTCCGAATTTGATCGAATGCCTCAACGCAAAGACGGGCGAGATCAAGTGGCAAGAACGCTGGAAGGGAAAGGCGTTCTGGAGTTCGATCGCATTTGATGGAACCAATGCGTATGCGACCGATCAAGCTGGAACAACGATTGTGTTTCGACCTTCGCCGACAAATCTCGATCTGTTACAAAGCAATCCGTTGAAAGACACGTGCAACGCGACGCCGGCATTAGCGAAAGGGCGGGTCTACATCCGAACCTATGGCCAATTGTGGTGCATCGATGGGGAGTGACCCCGGGATCGTACCGAATGTTGCCGGGCTTGATTAGGTTTTTTGATTGGTCGGACGTAGCTGGTGAACTTCGTTTTTTTGCTACGCAAGTACTTTAACGAGTGACGGACTTGTTCGCAGAGCGAACAACGACGATGTGCTGACTGTTGCGTCATTGTTCGCGGAGCGAACAACGACGATGGGTGGGAAACGCTATTTCCAGATTTTCCACCAGGGCGCTTTGGGCGGGGTCGCTTTGCGAATCCCCAGCACTCCCAGTTCTTCGTGTTCGCCGCCGGTGATCGGTGCGACACGCAGCACAGCGGCTTCGACCAGTTTGTCAATCAATTGATTCGTCGATTCGCTGCGACGCAAATGCAAGCGGCCAGGAAATTGAGCCATGGCAGCCATGATCGCTGACAACGCGTCGCGTGACGAGTTGGTCTTTCCAAAGTTGATAATCACGAAAATGTTTGGCGTTTGTTGTACGCCGTGGATGTCTGCAAACACCCATTCACAACCGCGCTGTTTCCAGCCGTGAAATTCACCAGACATAAATGCTCCCCGCTAGAGCTTAAAAGACAAGGTTGATTTCGATGTCACGAAATCAATGTTTGTCATCCGTAGATGACGTAAGACAAGGCCTTAGAGGATAGACGAACTGAACGACCATTACCGTATCAATTTGTCAACGAAACACCCCCGGAGTGCCCACGTGAATTTCAGATAAGTTGATTGTTAAATAGTCTTATGCGGCAAGTAGCGCATATCGGCGACTTTTGTGCTGGTGATGCCCGATGAGACTGGTAGGGCGTCTGCGATCCCCCCCAAAGAAGTTTTGGGAATGCGATTCGCATTTGGGGCCGTCGAAGTTCGCATCGCAAATCTCGTCCACGCCTTTGAATTCAGTCGCCGGTTCACGAAACCGAACAGAGATCGGGTGACGACAGCCTCTTGCCGCTGGCAAAACGAACGGATGGGTTGCCAACAAGCACGTCTCGTAGCCAAGCAACGGCATCGCTGCGCCAAGTTAGTATTCCGATCAGGTGAGTAGCAGAATCGGCGTACCAGAATTCTTCATGCACGCCCGACGCATTGAGTAACCAACAAGTCGCTGGCGCCGTTCGCGACATCATATCGTGAACTTATATCGGCAATGGGAACAAAGCTTCGCCAACCCACAGTCGATCATCTTGGCGACTGGCTTCCTGGCTTCTTTGCGACTGGCTAATTGCCGACTGGCGATCTACTTGGCGGTTGGCGATCCGTCGCATGATTGATAACGGGGGCATCGAACCGATCGAACGATCTGAACAGGATCGCGTTTGACGAGCCTATGTTGGCATCGCCACGCGAGTCACATTGGTTTGCAGTTACTAACGCGTGAATCGATCGCGACACGACCGAAGTTGCATTGCGCAGGAATTAGTCCCAACGTCGACCAATGTTGGGATGATCGGTGTAACGTATCGCGGTGACGGCGATTGTTGGCTGCCGATGGCGTCGGTACAATCAGGCCCAGTTCCGTCGCACCCCTTCTGTTGCCACGACCCGCTTTATGAACCAGGACCTTGCCACGCGACAAAGATTCTGGTTGGTGTTGCTGCTGTTTCTGCACACGGTGAACACCTACATGGATCGCGTGTGCATTTCGGCGGCCAAGGGATCGATGCAAAACGACATCTCTGGTTTGGATGACCAGATGATGGGATATGTGTTCGGTATTTTTGCGATCGGCTACGCGTTATTCCAGATCCCAGCGGGTTGGTTCAGTGATCGTGCAGGTCCCCGCCTGGCGTTGACGATCGTTGTGATTATCTGGAGCATCTTCACGGCCTTGACCGGCGCAGTATTTACTGCCATCAGCCTATTGATTGTTCGGTTTTTGTTTGGCGTTGGTGAAGCGGGTGCGTATCCCGGCGCGACACGAGCTTTGTACAGTTGGCTGCCAGCGAAGGAGCGCGGCATCGGGCAGGGGATTTTTCATTCCGGTGCCCGTGTCGGCGCGGCTGCTTCGCTGGTCTTGATGCCTTGGTTGATCGATCAAATCGGTTGGCGAATGACGTTCGTTGCCAACGCCGGCTTGGGACTCGTGTGGGGTGTGGTTTGGTGGTTTTGGTATCGCGATGAACCGGGCGAACATGCCTCGGTCAACGAGGCGGAGTTGCAGCTGATTCGGCGTGGCATCGCAGAACAAAAGACGCCGTCCAGCTCCGTGCCATTCATTCAAATCGTGACCAGTGCCAACGTATTGCTGGCGATGTTTCAATACGCAGCCAGCAATATCACGTTCTTTATCAGCATCACTTGGTTGCAACCGTACGTACGCCAAACATGGGGTGACGAGTACGGGTATGTGGCGTCGTTGCCGCTGTTGGGCGGTGCGGTCGCGTTATGGTTGTCGGGGTACATGGTGACCTATTTGCACCGGCGGGGAATGCCGGTCCTGTCACGGCGATTGCCGGCGATGCTGGGGTATTCCTTAGCGGCGGTGTCCTTGTTGTTGTGTACCCAGATGGTGCATAGCGAGTCGGTTTGGCCGTTCATCGCATGTTTTGGATTGGCGTTGTTTGGTGTCGAAATGACGCTCAGTCCCAGTTGGGCATTTTGTATGGACATTGGCGGCAGTCGCTCCGGAGCGGTCTCGGGCGCGATGAACATGATCGGCAACATGGGTGCCGCGGTCAGTGCCGTCGTGTTTCCGTTTTTTGTCGCGAACGTCACGCTTCCGCTTTTTGCTCCCGAGACAGGTACTGCGGCATCGTTCTTTGTTTTTGCAGCGGCCATGAACGTGATGGCCGTTATCGCTTGGTCGTTCATGAATCCACTGCGTGAGGTCCGGCAGATTTCACCCGACGCGATGAAGTTGCGTATGGTTGCTTTCGCTGTCTTGATCGCTGTGGTCGTGTCGGCCTTGCTGTACACAAAGTTCCTGATGCCGGCGGCACCAAAGAAAGAGGAATCCAATCCGCCTGTTCCGGCCGTGATCGAAGACCCCCGTGATGCAAGTGAGGCGGGCGACGTCGAGGAATCAACGTTATGAGCCAAACTAAGGTTGTGGCGGTGGGAGCGGGATACTTCAGTCAATTTCATTTTGATGGATGGTCGCGAATCGAGGACGTCGATTTCGCCGCTATCTGTGATCTCGATTGCGACAAGGCAGCGGATGCGGCGAAGCAATTTGGTGTAAAAAATTCGTATAGCGATTTTGCAGAGATGTTGGATGCCGAAAAGCCCGATGCCGTCGACATCATCACCCGACCCGACTCGCACCTGGAATTGACTCGCCTGGCGGTTGAGCGCGGAATTGCGGTGATTTGTCAAAAACCACTCGCGCCGACGTTCGCGCAGTCCAAGCAATTAGTGCAACTTAGCATCGACGCACAGGTGCCGTTGATGGTGCACGAGAACTTTCGCTTTCAGCCGTGGTACCGAGAGATCAAACGCATGCTCGATGACCATGTCGTCGGGAGCCGATTGCACACCATTTCGTTTCGGTGTCGCACCGGGGACGGTTGGGCAGCCGATGCCTACTTGGCACGGCAACCCTACTTTCGCACGATGCCCCGTCTGTTGATTTTCGAAACCGGCGTGCATTTCATCGACACATTTCGATTTCTCGGAGGCGAAATCGACGGCGTGTACGCGTCGTTGCGCAAATTGAATCCAGACATCGCCGGTGAGGACGCTGCCATTGTGATGTTCGATTTTGCCGACGGTGGGCAAGCGCTCTGGGATGCCAATCGTTACAACGAACCCAACGTCGATGACCCACGTTACACG
>JABDKS010000972.1 GCA_013002105.1 Pirellulaceae bacterium
GCGTAGGTATGAAGGACCAGCAATTCCAATCTGCGGATTGAACCCACCTCGTGTGCAAACGACACCACGATCTGAGGATCGGCCAAATTATGTCGGAAGGCCACGACATTGACCGCCAAGTGCTTCAGCACGAGCCACTCCAGCGTATCAGCATCCTCCGAATTTAGATTCAATCGCTCGGCGGTACTGCGTGCGATTCTAGCGCCAACGATACTGTGGTCTTCTTCGTAACCTTTGCCGATATCGTGAATCAGCAAGGCCAAGTGCAACAATTTTTTGTCTTCCTGGCGGCGATATCGACGGCCCATCCCACTGCGATCATTCTCTAAATCGGTCGCCGCCTCGACCGCGCGAATGCTGTGCGCATCGACGGTGTATTTGTGGTAGGCATTGAACTGCAGCAGTCCGCGCATACGTTTGAACTCGGGAATCAACTGCTCGATGATTCTCAATTCATGCAGCCTTCGCAACAAGTCAGCCAGACGCCCCGGTTCGCTTAGTAGCGACATGAACGCTTCGATCGATTCTTCGTCGGGCGGCGTCGGCTTGCGGTCCTGCATCGCCTGTCGGATCGATTGCCAGGTTTCGTGCGAAATCCGGCGGCGGTGCTTGTTTGCCAGGCTCATTAAACGCAGCACATCGGGCAGACTGGATGAGAATTCCGCAAGGTGTTCGTTGGGCACCCAGATCAGGGTGGGTCCCATCCGAATTTTGTCTTCGATCTTCCTGGAAAGTGTCCGTTCGACGGCCCGCTGCACCAACGGGCGACTGCGCGCGTCGTCGACAAAGTAAGCGGATGCGTAGCGGACATTTCGGGTATTGTCGAAGTAGTCCTGCATGAACTGTTCGACCGGCAGCATTCCGTCACAGCCCTCGTACCCCCAAGCCTCGGCGATCTCCATTTGCGTTGGGCGATCGAGCACATCCTGACTTTTCTGTTCACGGAAATGCAGTTCATGCCGCAGCCTCAACATGAAGGCGTAAGCGGTTCGCAGTTTGCGATAGTCCTCTTCGGGCAACGCCCCCAACTTGATCAGTTTCTCTAGATCGGTTTCACCATGCTTGGCGAATCCGATCCAGCGAATCAACTGAATGTCGCGCAGTGCACCGCGCGAGCGTTTGACATTGGGGCGGAGCAAATAATTTGTCTCTCCCCATTTGGATCGTTCTTCACGGCGGGCAGCGACGACATCTCGAATCAATCGGTTTTTGCGGCGCATCGCGCCCATGCGAAAGGCGTCAAAGAATTTCGTATACAGTTGCAAGCTGCCGGCCAACAACCGCGATTCGCAAAGCGAGGAATAAACCACCGGATCTTCCCACGACATCTTGCAGGCTTCATCCGGTGTGCGAATCGACAATCCGGGCACGATTCCGGAATCACTCAAATCTCGGGTCAAGTTCCCGGCAATTTTGTTGGCCAGCGATTCAGCACTGGGAGTGGACAACAGCATCAAGTCGGCGTCGGAATAGGGCGATAGATCGCGGCGTCCAAAACCACCGTGGGCTAGCAGCGAAAGTCCACTCAACCGCTCGTCGGTCGTGTGCTCACGAATCGCCTCGTACCAGATATCCAAAACGACATCGTCATACAGGTCAGCCAACAAAGTGGAAACATGGACACCAGAGCTTTTGGAGAGATGTTGCTGGTGCGCTTTTTCGCGTCCTTCGCGAAGTACTTCGCGACATCGCAATACGATTGATCGCATGGACATCAGCTAGCCAATGTTTGTGAAATAGGCTGTTAGCCGGCCAACACGAACGCATGCCTGACGGAGATAACTTGGAAACCTACCGTGCTGCAATTTGCCACACAGCAACCCACCGCACTTGTTCAAAGCGCGTCCTCGCCTCGTTCCCCAGTCCGAATGCGGATAGAGTCCTCCAAGTTCGTGACGAAGATCTTTCCGTCACCGATTTGGCCGGTCTGAGCGGTTTGCAGAATGGTATCGACGACCGTTTGCAGATTCTCGTCGGCACAGATCACTTCAATCTTGACCTTCGGCACAAAGTCAATCGCGTACTCCGTGCCACGATAGATCTCGGTATGTCCTTTTTGTCGACCAAAACCGCGCACTTCGCTGACCGTCATGCCATGAATTCCTTGATCGGTCAACGCATTCTTGACGTCTTCCAATTTGAAGTGACGGACAATGGCTTCGATCTTCTTCACGACGATACCTCAGGCGTGACATGTGGCAGCAGTTTTTCGAGACCGCATTGTACACTTCGCTGACCGGTCAACCAGCGGGGGAAGCGGCGGCGATTGGGTAACCGATGCTGAGATTCCAGGGGCGAAAACGCGTCCCTCACATCACTGCCCTACACCGCGGCCCTACACCGCGGCCCTACAC